>JBDSDG010000277.1:0-13534 GCA_039920685.1 Ferruginibacter sp. | reverse complement strand
GATCTCGGCCTTGATCTTGAAAAAGTAAATGTAAACGGAGGAGCAATTGCTTTGGGTCATCCACTCGGATGCAGTGGACTAAGAATAGCAACCACCTTGATCCATGAGATGAAAAGAAGGAAAAGCAAATATGGTTTGGCTACCATGTGCGTGGGGGTTGGACAAGGGGCGGCGGTAATATTTGAGGGAGTTTAGTAGGGTTTAAATTCGTTCCAGAGGTTTAAGACTTTTAAAAGTTTAATTCGCATAGTCTTTACACATGTTTTATAGCTTTTAGCCTGTAACCTTTGGTTTTAACCCTTTCAACTTAGAGTTTATACAACAACTTCCTGATAAGCGTGTAGTTAACGACAACGCATACCAGCAGTAAAAAAGCTGCTAAGCAAACGACGCCAAAGTGAAGAAATGGGGATAACTCATCACTTCCACTTAAAACATATTGTTGGAATGCATACTGCAGGATGGCAGTTAGTAGCAATGCAACGAGAATAATAATAGTATAGGCAGGGATCCATTTTTTTGCAACTGTTTTACTTAGCCATGAAGGTGAATATCCAAGCGTTAAAAGCAGTTGTAAATTATCCTTACTCCTGGCGATCATCAATTGTAAGTAAAAAGAGAATAACATCATTGCGAGCAGGATCACCAATATTGCAAAACCACCCAACCCGGATACAACGGCCTGCAGCACTTGCTTTATTCTTCCGAATTTTGTCTTGTCTTTGTTTACATGGTAATCTTTTTGCTGAAGGAAATTTAACAACGCAGGGTCATTTGCATCAATCGTTTTTAGGTAGATCCTTGAAGCAGGAGAATTATCTGAATTTCCAAATTGTTTATTCGCCCATTGTAAGAAATTTTCAGGAACAAGGACAGAATTGATCCGGTCGCTCAGTGCCACAATATGGCCTTTATATTTTTGTACACCTGAAGGGCCATAGCATTCCAATATTATATTTACCGAACCCACACTGCTTTCAGATAATTGAGGCAACCCTTGCGCAGGAGCGAATATATTGTACATCTCCAAAAAGTCAGCAGAGAAGATCACAGGTAATTCCATTTGCCCGGGTTCCCAGGAAAAATTTGGTGGGACTGTATCAATAAAATCATTTTTTACGGATTCCAGGAAAAGGTCTGTACTAAACGGGATCATTTCCCCGGCACTTGCTTTAGCACGAAACTGGTTACTGATCAAAGGGGCAGCATCTTTAATAAAGGGTTGCGACCTTAATTCCTTTATGTCATCACCTGAGAAACGATTATCCTTTCCCATGTTTTGATTGGTGATTGTCTTTGTTACAGAAATAAAATCATAACCATTTTTACGCGGATTTTTTTCTTTTAGCAAATGATTGATGTTAATATACATCTGTATTGAGGCTAGCAATAACAATACACCAATAGCGAGTCCTGCATAACTAAAAAACCTTGATGAACGATTTTCCCCGATATGTAAATAAGGAGCAATGGTTTTAAAATTCAGTATTGGAGTTGCTATTTTATTGTCTTGCATACGAGATCAAAGGTTGATGATACGATCTGCTGTGAACAGTTCAATTTTTTTTAGATCGGCAAGGATAACGGTTGCATTTCTTTTTTCCACTTCTTCATTGATTAGATCCATTGCCTTGACCCGGTTGGCTTCATCAAGGTTACTGAAAGGCTCATCCATTAATAGGACATCAAATGGTTGTTGCAAGGCACGAATGATAGCCACACGCTGCTGCTCCCCATAACTGCAGGTTTTTGCCAGTTTATGCAGCTTGTTTTTTATACCAAGTCTTAAAGCCATCTCTGTGATCCTCGCTTCGATATGAAACGGATCGAGAAGCCTTTTTATATTTATGTTTTCAAAAACAGAATGATCAGGAAATAATTTCAGGTCCTGGAAAATAACACTTGCTTTTGCAGATCGCAGTTTTGAAATATCTTCAGCAGTAAATGAGCGCAGGTTTTTTTTATTAATAAAAATGTTCCCTGAATAATCCCTGCGTATTGCATATAGAAAATGAATGAAAGAGGTTTTGCCGCTACCACTTGGTGCAATGATCTGGATCCTTTCACCTTGCTCAATAATTATATGATTATTCCATGTGTCGGAGATCTCGATCTTTTCTTTTTCAAGAAATTCAGGGGTCACATTTTCTAATTGGATGTGCATACTCTTAAATTAAAAGCCGCCATATACTGACGGCTTTAAATTAAAACAATTCTGATTATTATTATTTAACAGTTATGCCCGTGGTATCCTTCTCCATCATATTACTTACCTCGTTCTTTTTATACATCCGGTCTTGTTTGTGCTTCGCCATGCCTACTGTTCCTAAATAGCTATTAAGTTGTTTTAGGCTGTTCGTGTTTTTATCAACAAGCGTGATCTCTACATGTTGAGAATTATCTCCTATGCCATAGGCAAGAAGATTGTCCCACATTTTTATAGATGCCTGGTGCATTACTATTGCAAAACTGTCCCTGGCCATTGTCGGCGCCATGTTACTTAATATGTATTGGAAATTAATATATGCTGCACCAGCACTCCCTGAAATTTTTTCCATGAAGTCAAAGCTATTATTACCTGCGCCGGTAATAAATTGATCCACCTGGTCTTTTTTTGTACCAAGTGCGAAATATCTTTCATTGATATTATCAAATGCATAAGGTCCATTGGGGCCTTGCATTTTATCCTGCCCAAACTTTCTGCCGGCACTAACCAGTTTATTGAACGAAGGTCTGTCAGCGATAGAAGCACTAAATAAGACTGACAGATCAGGTTTTCCCGTTGTATCTTGTTTTATGTCGGTAACCGCAAGGAGAATATCTCCTTTATTGGCTTTAATAAAGTCATCAAGGGTAATACCGATCATTGAAGATCCCATATTTGCAAAGCCTTCCATTCCCATCAGTTTCAAGAATTCCCTGATGCCTTCCGGCTTGAAATTCAATGCAAGCATTGCAGCAAGGTTTTTCGACGGAATGCGCTTGATCATATCACCATTGATTTTATCACCGCTGTACTTGTTCATCAATTCAGTCATTTCTTTTCCCGCATATGATTTAAAATCCCCGACTATTTTTCCATTTTCAAAATTAACGGTACCGGTTACACGCGATCCTTCGTACAATTTGCTAATGTTCATCATGCTCAAAGGGCCCATACTCTCACCACTCATACCGCTGGCGGCCACAGCTTCACTATTTAAAAGGAAGTGCATGTCGCCACCTGATTTCATCAATGCTGTAAATCTTTCATCGGTGGCCAGGCTTTTATCTTCCTTTAGATTGAAGATCTGTTTTGCGATGGGAACCATATCCCTTTTGATCATAGATTTTTGGCCGGCAGAAGAATCATTATACATATTTTTGCTCCTGGTCATGTTAAACATCGGGGCATCCATAACCATTACGAATTTTTCTTTATTCCACGAACCGGTCATTTGTTGTGTATTGGAAAAATGGATCCCGTTCTCATCAGATTCAACTGCAGTATTCTTAGCCGCTTCTTTATTGAACTGCCTAAATTTAGCCTCGTCTTTAAGGGTGCCCTGGATTGCCATATAACCTCCAAGAGAATCTTTCAACGCAAAAAATATAATATCATTCTTAATGTCTATGCCAGTATTCTCAGGATCATCTAGGACCGTTCTTATGAACGCTGAAGTTGAGCTGTCGCTATATGCTTCCTTAAATACTTCGCTTTGCTTTATTTCTTCCCATGGAAGCTTAGAGGAAAGTGACTTTCCATTTAAATGAATCACAAGAGCTACGCCGTTCGGAATGTAACGGCCCTCTTTATTTGTTTTACTGCAAGAGGAAAACATCCAAATTGAAAGAAGAGGGAACAATAACCAATACTTATTACATTTTTGCATAAAGGTGAATATTAAAAAGCAGGCTTTGGCCGGCGTGCTATGAATTGTTTCTAAAAAATAAAGGTAATTGTTTTACAGAAATGGATTCTTGTACGCCGGTATTTAAATTTTTTACTACAGCTTCTCCTGATTCCATTTCCTTGCTTCCTAAAATAATTGCAAAAGGAATATTTTTTTTAACAGCATACTTGAATTGTTTTTCCATTTTTGCAGTCTCGTGAAAAAGCTCACATGCAACCCCGCTCGAACGTAATTCCCTGGCAACATTTAATGCAAACAGGCTTTCCTGCTCACCCAGGTTAAAGAAAAGCACCCTAGTGCTCACCTGCAGGTTTTCCGGAAAGATATTTAATTCGTCCATCACATCATATATCCGATCAACACCGAAACTAATTCCAACGCCGGCAATACCAGTCACCCCGAATAAGCCGGTCAGATCATCATACCTGCCGCCACCACCTATACTTCCCATTTGTACTGATATTGGGCCCTTAGCTTCAAAAATGGTCCCGGTATAATAATTCAAGCCTCTTGCCAGCGTAAGGTCAATGGAAATATTTACGTTGCCGGCATTTTGATAAATGTATCTCAACTCTTTTATTCCTTCCTGTGCCATTGAATTGCTTTCAAAAAGTGTTTGAATGGCTAAAAGCCTTTCTTCATTGGTGCCGCTGATGGATAAATAATTCTCAACAATTTCTAATTGTTTCGTATTTAGACCTCTTTGCAACAATTCAGCCTTTACTTTTTCCAAACCGATCTTTTCAAGTTTATCAATGGTCACGGTAATATCAGTCAGGTTTGCAGGTCCGCATAAATGGGCAAGCGCAACCAGGACTTTCCTGTTATTGATCTTCAGTTCATATCCAGGGAGGCCCAGCCTTATTAATACATCGTGATAGATATTTGCGAACTCTATTTCGTTCAATAACGAGGTACTGCCTACAACATCTGCATCACATTGAGTAAATTCCCTGTAACGCCCTTTTTGTGGCCTGTCTGCCCTCCAAACGGGCTGAATTTGGTATCGTTTATACGGGAAGGTTAGTTGACCATGATTCATTGCAACAAATCTTGCAAAGGGGATCGTAAGATCATATTTAAGCGCACGCTCAGTTAGCTCTGCCGTATTTTTTCCCTTCATCAGTCTTTCAAATCCTTCTGTTGCTTTCGAAATATTCTTTGGATCGTTCAACCCATTGTTAAGTATTTTAAAAATGAGTTTATCGCCTTCCTCGCCATACTTGCCCATGAGGGTATCAAGGTTTTCCATGGCAGGGGTTTCTAATGGCTGGAAACCATATAATTCAAAAATATTTTTTATGGTAGTTAGAATATAATTTCGCTTTCTTACCGTCTCCGCGGAAAAGTCCCTTGTACCTTGCGGGATAGATGGCTTTGACATTATATATTTTCAGTTTGTTTTTTGGAAACCAGGTAATTATTTACAATCGCATCACACGCTTCATCAATTAATTTATATGACTCGTGGTATCCGTCTTCAGGCCCGTACCATGGGTCAGGCACATCCATTTCACGATCGGGATATAGCTCATTCAAAAATAATTCAGTTTTGTTTTGGTCAAATTTCTCACCACTGATCTTTTGTATATCATATAAAACATCTGCTGCCATAGCAAAAATTCTATCGTATGTTTCCATATCCTTTTTCGTAAACTTCCTTGCGATCTGCCTGCTGATATCTATGCCGTTAACCATTGCCACTTTTTGACTAAACAGATGAGGTGGCTCACCCTCATGATAGCCATTTGTACCGGCACTATCTACGGTCCAGTGAAGGCCAGCTTTTTTTGCCTTGTGTTTTAAAATGCCTTCTGCCAACGGGCTCCTGCAAATATTCCCGAGGCAAACCATCAGAATTTTCATGCTGCAAATATAGCTATAAGGCATAAGGTAATAGTTTTAGGTGCTAAGTGAGCCAGTTAAGTTTCGGAAAGGATAGGATCTGAAAGCGTTTTTCTTTATGGATAATAAATGAGAAACGCATCTTTTAAATGAACGGCAACAATTTATTCACCCAATAGATCAAATGCTATGTTATCAGAAAAAATCCTGGAGGCAGAAATACTCGAAATCCTTTTTGAGAACAGGAACAAAGGCTATGGAGCTTACATTCTTAGAAAATATTATAATGATCGGTTAATAAAGGCTCTGGGAATTATGCTAATTTTTATTTCGATGCTTTGTGCTTATGTATTGTTTCATAAACACTCTATAACTAAAGCAAGACCGGACCTAACTACGGTTATGGGCTCGATCCCGAAAGCAAGGCCCGAGATATCAAAGCCTGTTGTTCCTAAGCAACCTGCAAAACCAATGCAGAAGAAAGTTGCATATACCCAACAACCGAGTTCACTAATTCAAATTGTAAAGGATAATGATGCAAGACCCAAAAAGCTTTCAATGATCCTGGTTGGTAATGTTATTCCGAATACTACAATATCAGAAGGCTTAAAGCTAAGACCCTTGGAGGATCCAAATTATAATTCACAGCCCAAAGGAGCTGGCGATAGGGTAACAAATGTTGACCATGACCTTCCATTGAATTACGCCGAGGTAATGCCAGCCTATCCGGGGGGTGAAGAGGCCTTAAGAAAATTTTTGCAAAGGAACCTGTCCAATCCTCAAGACATTTCAGATGATGAAATAGTAACCGTTAAGATCAAATTTATAGTTGGATATGATGGGATATTAAAAGGCTTTGAAACAATACAAGATGGAGGTATCGCTTTCAACAATGAGGTGATCAGGGTACTTAAAAAAATGCCGAGGTGGATCCCTGGAAAAGCATCCGGAGAAAACGTTTCCGTTTATTATACAATTCCGGTTAAGTTTTTGAGGGCCGAATAAGATAGCAGAATAAACAGTGTAAATTGCAGGTCCAACAATTATTATAGAATGGCGCTTGAAGAATTTGATAAAAATGAATTGTCTGAAAAAGATCGCGGCTATATCCGTATGCGGAGCATAATGGATTTTGGAATGGGTGTTTTGTGGACTGCGATGGGCGGGTTCCTGATATTTATTAAGCAATTCAATACAGGTTTAGAAACCAGGTATGATGACTCAACCCTGAAAATTTTTGGCAGCATTTGTCTCATCTACGGTCTTTTCAGGATCTACAGGGGTTACAAGAAAAACTATTTAAAAGAAAGATGAGATCCCGATATCTTACCATCATTGCCGTACTTGTAATGATTATTTTTTTTGTTACAGCTTGTAACAGCCATAAAACAGAAGGTGATAAGGATGACACTCCTTTGAAAGGAACAATATATATTAGCGTTGATGAGTCCTTCAAGCCTGTGATCGATGAGCAAATCAGCGTTTACGAGGCTGATTTTCCGAATACACATATCATTGCTGAATACAAGCCCGAGGCAAATTGTTTTAAAGATTTTTTCAGGGACACTTTGAACAGGATGATCATTGTGACAAGAGGCCTGAACGATAAGGAAGATAAGTATATGCTGGATTCATTAAATTATCGGCCAGGATGGGATAAGATAGCAAATGATGCGATCTGCATCATAATTAATCAGAAAAGTAATGACAGCTTATTCAGTATCGACCGTTTGCAAAAGCAGTTAACCGGGAAAATAAACCGTGATCAAACGATCGTGTTTGATGGATTAAATGCAACAAGTACCGTTCGATACATCACCGATTCCTTATTAAATGGACAAAAATTTGATACAACCGTGGTAAAGGCAACCAGCAATAGCCAGTCTGTGATTGACTACGTTTCTTTTCACGAGAATGCCATTGGTTTAGTGGGCATCAGTTGGATCGGTAACCCGGAGGACACTGCTCAATTGCAGCTGTTAAAGAAAGTAAAAGTAGCGTATGTTCAATGCCGATTATGCATTGATTCACCATACGTAAAGCCAATACAGGAGAGCATCTTAACGCATAGATATCCTTTGGTACGTGGTTTGCATTACATCATAAAAGAGAATTATTTCGGTTTGGGATCAGGGTTTGTAAATTTCCTAAAATATGAAAGGGGACAGTTAATATTTAGACGGGCCTATCTTGGTCCTACAATGGATTTTGATATCCGGCGTGTAAAGATCAATGAAAAATAATAATGGTGCTTTAACGCTTTCTTGTATATTTTTATAACAATCGCAAAGTCATATAATAGTATAAAATTAAAGAGATGAACAAAATGAAAAGAAGTGTACTGATCCTGTCGTTAATGGTTTCTGCAAATTTTATTTTTGGGCAAAGCATAGATGAGGGCAAAAACTTCATGTATTATGAAAGATATAAAAGCGCAAAAGATGTATTTCAAAAAGTCCTTGCTGCCAATCCTGCAAATGAAGAAGCAGCCTATTGGCTCGGCCAGGCTTTTATAGCTCCGGATGATAGAACTCCAAAAGACGTTGCAGATGCCAAAGCACTGTATCAATCAAAACTTACTGCCTCACCGAATAGCCCTTTGTTAATTGCCGGCATGGGGCATATAGAATTGATCGAAGGAAAGAAACAAGATGCCCGCAACCGTTTTGAAACTGCTATTTCTCTAAGCCAGGGTAAAAGCATCCCTGTTTTAAATGCTGTTGGATTTGCAAATGGTAATCCTGATTCTAAGAATGGCGATGCAGCATATGCTATTGATAAATTAAAACAGGCAACACAAATTAAAAAGTTCAATGATCCTGATGTTTATGCAAACCTTGGGGACGCATACCGCAAATTCGCTGATGGTGGGAATGCAATACAATCATATCAATCTGCGCTGGCACTAAATCCTAAATATGCCCGTGCAACATATAGGATCGGGAAAGTTTACCAGACCCAGGGGCCTTCACAGGAAAGCATCTACATGAAGTATTTTAATGATGCTATTGCAATGGATCCCAAGTATGCTCCTGTTTATGCGAACTTATTTAATTATTATTATGAGAACAATGTATCTAAATCAGCCGAATATTTGGATAAATGGCTGGTTAATTCTGATGATGACCCGAAAGCATGTTTTTACAGGGCGTCTATGAAGTATGCACAAGGATTATTTAATGAAGCTCTCTCGAAAGCGGATGAATGTTATAAGGCAGGAGGAGCAAATCCTTACCTTAACATTTATGGCTTAAAGGCATTGGCTTATAACAGGCTTAATGATTCTGCAAATGCGAGGACCAATTACGAAGAATATTTTAAAAGGCAAAGCCCTGAAAAGATAGGCCCGGGGGATTATGCTTCTTATGCTACTATATTATTAAAATTTCCGGGTAACGAGACAAGAGCTGCAGAATTAATTCAACGCGCTGTTGAATTGGATACCTTAGAGACCAACAGGGCAAGCTATTTAAAATCGATCGCACAGGCATATGAAACTCAGAAGAACTACCCTGAAGCTGCAAAGTGGTATGGTAAAGTGGTGGAAGTAAAAAAGAATTATTCAAACGTTGACCTGTTCAATGCAGGTTACAACTATTACGTATACAATCAATTTGATTCTTCTAACAAATATTTCAATCTATATATTGCAAAATACCCTGATGATATCCTTGGATATTATATGCTTGGAAATGCAAATGCGGCAATAGATTCTACTGGCGTCCAGGGGTTAGCACTTCCGTACTATCAAAAAACACTGGAAATAGGTGAGAAGGATCCTACCAAGCCAAATGCAAAAACCCGGTTGATGAATGCCTATAAATTCTTTGTTGGCTATTACTACAACAATAAAAAGAACCGTGATAGTGCAATGGTTTATTTGAATAAAGCCCTCACGCTTGATCCCGCAGATGCAAATATGCTTTCTAATAAAGAATTCATATCCAAGAATGACCCAAATGCTCCCGTTAAGAAGCAGCCAGCTAATAAGCCAAAATCAACATCCGGTCAAAAGAAGAAATAATTTAGGGCTAAATAAATTGAAATTAAAAACCCGCTGTTAAAATGCGGGTTTTTAATTTATTAAATTATTATTTCAGCATTGTATATTACCAATGCTGTCTTATTTTTGCGCCTCATTTATTAGTGCGTCATATATGCAGTTTTTCTTATTACAGGCTAACGTAAACAATGCAGAAAATTACTTGCCGATAGCTCTCCAGGTTATTTTTGCTCTTGGATTGATCGTAACAATAATAATTGGCTCTGATCTTCTCGGGCCCAAAAGAAAAACCGCCGATAAGCTTCAGAACTTTGAAAGCGGTATTGAGATCAAGGGTAATGCCCGGCAGCCCATGGCCATCAAATATTTCCTTGTTGCCATCCTTTTTGTTTTATTTGATGTGGAAGTTATATTTTTCTATCCTTATGCAGTGAATTTTAGGTCATTGGGATGGGATGGTTTTAAGGCTGTTCTTTTGTTCGTTGGCTTATTCCTTGCAGGTTTTATTTATATATTTAAAAAGGGTGCTATGAAGTGGGAAGAATAACATTGTTGAGTTATAATGGTTGACATTCAGCTACAACATTAAAATCAAGAGTATGTCTCGTCCGGTACAGTTCAACAATACGGTAAAATTTGAAGGTATTCCCGAAGGGTATATGGGGGAAGGCTATATGGCCACCAATTTTGAAAAGGTCGTAAGCCTGGCCCGCAAAAATTCTATTTGGCCACTGCCATTTGCAACCAGTTGTTGTGGTATTGAATTTATGGCAACAATGGCAAGTCACTATGACCTGGCAAGATTTGGCTCTGAACGAGTCGGATTTTCACCAAGGCAATGTGATCTCTTAATGGTGATGGGAACGATTGCAAAAAAAATGGGGCCAATATTGAAACAGGTTTATGTTCAAATGGCAGAGCCAAGATGGGTAATAGCTGTAGGAGCGTGCGCAAGCAGTGGAGGTATATTTGATACCTATTCAGTGTTACAAGGTATCGACCAGGTAATTCCGGTTGATGTTTATGTGCCGGGTTGCCCTCCAAGGCCGGAAGCTATTTTAGATGGCTTCATGAAGATACAGGATTTGGTTAATGCGGAAGGACTAAGAAGAAGATATAGCGATCAATACAAAGGCCTTCTTCAAAGTTATGGGATTGAGTAGATTTATCCGTTAACCTAGATGTTATGGCTCGTTTAATAATATACATTGGCAATGCCAATGGCTAAAAAGTTCAAAGGTTACATGGTTCTCACCAACAATATAATCCAGCAAAAACTAACTGAAAAATTCGGCGATTTACTTATCGATTGGTCTGAGCCTTATGGTATGCTGACATTCACCGCCCCGAAGGAATTAAATTTAAAGGTTCTGCAATTCCTGTTCGATGATGAACAGTTAAAATTTAGATTCCTCACAGACCTGCAGGCTGTTCATTATCCTAACAATAACGGAGCTGAATTGGCGGTTGTGTATCATTTGCATAATCTCACTGATAATACCAGGGTCAGGTTCAAGGTATTCACAGGTATCACTGCACCTGATGTTTATAGTGCTTCAGCTTTATACCAGAGTGCAAATTGGATGGAAAGGGAAACGTATGACTTTTACGGGATCAACTTTGTTGGTCATCCAAACTTAATTCGAGTATTGAATGTTGATGAGATGGATTATTTTCCAATGAGAAAAGAATATCCTTTAGAGGACCAAACCAGGATAGATAAAGATGATGAGATGTTTGGCAGATAAATGAAGCATATTTATGAATGAACATATTAATTTACCGGCAGGAAGTATAGAAAAGCAGACGACAACGCTCAATCTCGGCCCCACACATCCGGCTACTCATGGTGTGTTTCAAAATATATTGGAACTGGATGGTGAAAGGATCATGAAGGCGACTTCCACAGTTGGTTACATTCACCGGGCTTTTGAAAAGATCGCGGAACGAAGACCATTGTACCAGATAACGCCGCTTACTGATAGATTGAATTATTGCTCTTCCCCGATCAACAATATGGGATGGCATATCACATGCGAGAGACTGCTTGGTGTAACTATTCCCAAGAGGGTAGATTATTTACGCGTGATCATCATGGAACTTGCAAGGATCAGTGATCACCTTATCTGTAATTCAATTGTTGGAGTTGATAGCGGCGCATATTCAGGATTTCTGTACCTGATGCAGTACCGTGAGCTTATCTATGAAATATATGAAGAGATATGTGGCTCGCGACTAACGACTAACATTGGCCGCATCGGTGGTTTTGAAAGAAACTTTACCAACACAGCATTTGAAAAACTGCAAAAGTTCCTGGACGAATACCCTAAACAATTAAAGGAATTCGAGAACCTGTTTACCCGTAACCGGATCTTCATGGATCGTACCATTGGCTGTGGGCCGATAACAGCTGAGCGTGCATTGAATTATGGATTTACTGGTCCTAATTTAAGAGCAGCCGGTGTTGATTATGATGTACGGGTTCATACACCATACAGTAGCTACCAGGACTTTAATTTTAAAATTCCGGTTGGTACAACAGGTGATTGTTATGATCGCTTCCTTGTTCGGAATGAGGAAATGTGGGAAAGCTTATCCATCATAAACCAGGCATGGAAGAAAGTTCAGGAATTCAAAGGCGCGGAAGCTGAAGTATTTCATGCAGATTCTCCGGCTTATTATCTTCCACCAAAACAAGATGTTTACACAAAAATGGAAGCGCTTATCTATCATTTCAAAATAGTAATGGGAGAGATCGATATGCCGGTTGGAGAAATATATAGTTCAGTGGAAGGTGCTAACGGGGAACTTGGATTTTACCTGATTAGTGATGGCGGCAGAACTCCTTACCGGCTTCATTTCAGAAGGCCGTGTTTTATTTATTACCAGGCATATCCCGAGCTTATAAAGAATGGTATGTTGAGCGATGCAGTGATAACAATGAGTAGTTTAAATTTAATCGCAGGAGAATTGGATGCATAAGCTAACATGAAAAAATTAATTTCAATTTCGACAATTATTTTGCTGCTTCCGATGTTAATTTGCGGACAGCAGACCACGTCTTTCGGTGATGAGGTTGGAACGCTTGATGGGATCATCAAAGCATATTATGATGTTGTAACTGTTAAGAAAGGTGAGAAGGTCAGTTTTGAGCGGGACAGTGTTTTACATATCCCGAATGCTATTGTGGGCATAACACAAAAAGATAAGTATGGGAAAGCAATATTAAAAATGATAAGCTTAAGACAATTCCACAATGCTTCTGACGCTTTTATCGAACAGGATGGGTTTAATGAACATGAGCTCGCTCGCAAAGTTGAGAACTTTGGATCTATCTACCAGGTTTGGAGCACTTATGAGACCAGGAATATTTCTACGGGCCCACTTCTTGAAAGAGGGATCAACAGCATCCAATTATATCATGATGGAAAGAGGTTTTGGATCATATCCTGGATAGCAGAAGATGAAACAAAGCAACAACCTATTCCGGAAAAGTATCTAATAAATAGTAAATAATGCACCAGTTCTCAGAAGATATATTGAACCAGGTAAAGGAGCTTATTTCACATTACCCCGAAGGAAAACAAAAAAGTGCGCTATTACCGGTATTGCATATCGCACAAGATACATTTGGCGGGTGGCTTGATGTGCCTGTTATGGATTATGTTGCATCATTATTAAATATTGAGCCTATAGAAGTTTATGAGGTTGCCAGCTTTTATAGCATGTATAATTTAAAGCCTGTCGGAAAATTTATGTTCGAAGTTTGTCACACAGGTCCATGCATGGTAAG
>JBDSDG010000276.1:0-14956 GCA_039920685.1 Ferruginibacter sp. | reverse complement strand
ACGCTGTCTTATTCAAATATACTTGCCGGGAAAGGCTTTCCATTGGGCGAAACAAGGAAGGCTATACAATTAGTTCACGATATCCGGAATATGAAAAAACAGGCGTGAGTAATTCCATACATATATTATTCATAAATGGCGCGGTATTAGCATTGTAAAGGACTCTTATATAAGGAGCCAAAATTATATTTCCGGAGATGCCTGAAAATTGCAACAAAAAAGTATTGATGCACGTTACCTATTTAAATTATTGGTTCTTATTATTTATTAATTTCACAGCTGTTAAATAAATCGGATATATGTGCGGTATTGCAGGACTTATTGATTATTCGAATTCTTCTTCAAAAGAGATACTGGAAAGCTGTACAGAGGTTCTCAGCCACCGAGGCCCGGATGGGGCTGGATATGAATTCTACCAGGAAGATGGATGCCAGGTTGGTCTTGGCCACAGGAGATTGCGGATAATAGATCTGAGCGCTGCCGCATCCCAGCCGATGAATTACAAGAATTTTTCCATCATATTTAATGGTGAGATATATAATTATGCAGAAATAAGCAGGGACCTCGTAAAGCTTGGACATGTATTTTTAACTCATTCCGATACAGAGGTCATACTCCATGCATGGGAAGAATGGGGTCCGGAAATGGTGAACCGTTTTATTGGGATGTTCGTTTTTGTGATCTATGATAAAGAGAAAAAGGAATTGATATGTTTTCGAGACAGAGCAGGGGTGAAGCCATTTTATTACTATTGGAATGATGGAGTTTTCCTGTTTGCTTCGGAATTAAAGAGTTTTCACAAGCATCCGAAGTTTAAAAAAGTTATAAGCCAGCCGGCACTTCACCAGTTCCTGCAATATGGATATATACTTGCACCGCTTGCCATATTTGAACATACTCATAAATTAATGCCGGGGCATTACATGATATTTAAAACGCGGACGAAAGAATTTACGATCACAAAATATTGGGACGTATACGATTTTTATAATAAGCCAAAGCTTGAGATTTCAGAAAAAGAGGCAAAAGTGCATGTTGAAAAATTGTTGGTTTCAGCTTGCAGGTATAGGATGGTAGCAGATGTTCCTGTTGGAGTATTTTTAAGTGGAGGATATGATAGTACTGCGGTAACTGCAATTTTACAGGCAAACCAAAGGGATAAATTAAAGACCTATACAATCGGATTCTTTGAAGAAGATCACAATGAAGCCGTTTATGCAAAACGTGTTGCCAATTATTTAAGGACCGATCATACGCAGCATTACTGCACAACAAAAGAAGCACAGGAGATCATCCCGGAAATTCCATTTTATTGCGATGAACCATTTGGTGATTCTTCCATAATACCGACTACACTTGTAAGTAAGCTTGCAAGGCAGGAAGTGACGGTTGCATTAAGTGCTGATGCAGGAGATGAGACCTTTGCAGGATATAATAAATACCCGCTTGCACTTGATTTTCTAAAAAAGATAAACCAGGTCCCGGATTTTTTAAAGAAGCCTGCCGGGAAGTTTCTGAATTATATTCCCGATGGATTACTTTCAAAAGTTTCCGGCAATGGCGCAGCTTCGATCAAGAAAAAAAGACTTTCAGATCTCCTTCAGCAGCCGGTTATCACTGCCAGCAACATTATGAATGTTTTTCTTTCTCAAACTTATACAAGCGAGCAATTAGAAATGCTGCTGCCAAACCATATACAAAAACCTGAATCATTCTTTGATACCGAACACCTGCTGAATGAACCTTTAGGAGAACTTGATAAGATGCTGGCAATAGATTACAAAACATATATGGTTGATGATATACTTGTAAAAGTTGACAGGGCCGGGATGTGTACTTCTCTTGAAGGCCGCGAACCTTTACTGGATCACCGTATCATAGAATTTGCAGCACAGCTGCCGCAAAAATTTAAAATGAAAGGCGACAGTAAAAAATATTTACTCAAGCAGATAGTGCACGATTATGTTCCGAAAGATATGATGGAGAGGCCAAAAATGGGATTTGGAGTTCCGGTTTTTTCATGGTTGCGCAATGATCTGCGATATTACGCAGACGAATACATGAATGACGCTTCTTTTCAACATGGATTGTTTAAAAAGGAAGGCGTAAAACATATCATGTGCCAGTTCTACAAAGGCGATCGTAATTATAATAATTTGTTTTGGTACCTGCTTATGTTCCAGATGTGGTACAAAAAATGGATGGCTTAAATTAACGGATGAAGAAAATACTTTTCATTTCTTATGATGGCATGACCGATCCGTTGGGCCAGAGCCAGGTAATACCATATTTAGCAGGACTTACAAGATCGGGATATCAGTTCACCATTTTAAGTTGCGATAAGCCAGAAAAATTTTTGGCCAATAAAGATTATGTAAGAAAGCTTATTGCGCCATTCCCAATAGAGTGGGTAAGTATTCCTTATCACAAAAACCCTCCTGTACTATCTTCTATTTACGATTACCGCCGGCTAAAACAGGCTGCGAAGCAACTGCATAACAAATATCATTTCGATATGGTCCATACCAGGCCCGGGCTTCCAACACTTGTTGCATTGTGGATGAAAAGGAAATATGGAATTCATTTTTTAAATGATGTGCGTGGTTTTTGGGCAGACGAAAGAGTTGATGGCGGAATGTGGAATTTAAAGAACCCGGTATTCAGGTCAGTTTATAATTTTTTTAAAAAGCATGAATTCGAATGCCTGGAAGAAGCAGATCATATAAGCTGTCTCACACACGCTGCCAAGAAAGAAATGCAGACCTGGAATAACGTGAAAGGGCAGCCACTTGGTATCAAAGTAATACCGTGTAGTGCTGACCTTGAGTTATTTGATCCTGCTCATATTGATCAGAAACTAAAAGAACAATTCAGTAATGAATTAGGTATCGGCATAGATGATATGGTGTTCACATACTTGGGTTCGATTGGAGGTTGGTATCTTACTGATGAAATGATGAGGCTTTGCAAGATACTTTCTGTAAAATTTCCCCGGGCAAAATTTTTATTTATCTCTCCTCACCGGCATGATATCATTGCAAATGCAGCATCCCAGCAAGGATTGGATCCTCAAAAGGTTATAAGCAAGCAAGCGAGCCGTCATGAAGTGCCGGTATTGTTATCATTCAGCACTTATTCCATATTTTTTATCAAGCCATGTTTTTCTAAAATGTCATCTTCTCCTACGAAACACGGAGAGATCATGGCGATGGGCATACCTGTGATCACCAATAGCGGGGTAGGAGATGTTGCAGAGATCGTGAAAAAATATAATGCAGGTTATGTATTGAATGGCTTTTCAGACACGGAGTTTAGCGAGGTTGCGGATCAAATTGCATCAGGGAAAAAATTTGATAGCGAAAAGATCAGGCAAGGTGCAAAAGAATTTTATTCGTTAGAGAATGCAGTAAATAGTTACCGGGAGGTGTATCAGCTAATTTTAAATGACAAATGAATTGAACACAATTTAGAAATGTGCCAATTTGGAAATTTGAAAATGAAAAACAATCCACATCCTCATATTCGCTCATACTCACATCCTCACATCCTCACATTCCCACATTAGCACATCTCCAAATTTCCAAATTTTATTTCTTCCTCAGCCATACCACTAATTGCAATCCCTTATTAGTCATTTCCATATATTTTTTAAGGACCGGTTGAATGATCCGGGGTCCGTGAAAGATCGTTCCCACGTCATATTTATGAAATGCTATTGTAAACTGATCAAAACGTTTTGAATTCTCAGTGAAAGATCGAAGATCGAATTCATACAAATGAAATGGTGAATGCATCGGGCTAAGGTGGGTAACATAATTTGTCCCCCGCAAAGTATAATATGCATTCAGCAATTTGGCGATCAGATGCTTTGACGATGGCACTTCGATATGGAGTACACCGCCTGGCTTTAACCACTTCATGGCTTTTTTAATGCTATCACTTGGATGATAGAAATGCTCCAGTACCGCACCAAAATTTACAAAGTCAAAACTATTGTCCTCATAATCTACATCCTCCAGCATCCCCAATTGCAACCTGTTACTATCAATATTCATTTTTGTTATCGCCCTTTCATAAAACGGCACAGAGGGTTCAAATCCGTATGTATCAAACCCTGCATGTTGAAGGGAAAGCATTCCCTTTCCCAATCCTGCTCCACAATCAAGCGCTTTCATTCCCGGGACAAAATTCAAAAGCTCTTTGGTTTTTGCGATCTGTTCAGAAAAATAATCTTCTTCCCAATCGTAGATCGTTTTATTCCAATATTCCTCCGGCGGAATTCCATAATGATCCTGGATATTATATGGAATGGGCTGCGGGTTAGAATAGATGAGATTACAGTTAGTGCATTTCATTACGCTGACGCTGATGCCGGAACTTGATTTTGGATTTAGACCTTGGGAATGATTAAGCCTTTGTCCAAGAACCTTATGGCCGCTTGTTGGCGAACCGCACATGTCACAGCTCACAATTTGATCAAAATAATATTGCTGTCTTTTTAAATGGGCGTTCGTTTCCGACATGGTTGTTAATAGAGTCAACAAAAAATAAAGCTATTGCTTTTTTCCGATGGCATGGTAAAATGGGGTTCGCGGACTTATGATAATGTTATAAAGGCCACAATTAGCCATCATGCTTTCAACCTGTTGTTTGGAGAATCGCTGCTCAAGGCGAGTGCCAAATTTATCGAGTGCATCATTCCTGATCACGAAAAAAGATTTATTATTATAAGCACTCAGTGGCATTTTCCTGGCGATCCATCGCAGCCGTATCAAAACCAGGAAGCGAACCCACAACACCAGCGGCATATAGATAACTATGGCGAGTACATCACAAACAATTCTTTTTATGGCAGGCGGGAACCGGCAAACCACCTTCCGGATAAGATCACTTAACCAGTATAAGGTTTTAAACCACCATCCCCTTGTTTCCAGGTTATAATACAGGTAGCAATAAAAGTAACCGCCTGTCTTTATCTTTTTCACACAATCCTTCATGGCCTGTTGAGTATCCGGGATGTGATGAAGCACGCCTATGCTCATGGCAAAATCAAATGTTTCATCGTTGAACGGAATGGTATCAACGCTCGCTTTGGTAAGACGAACATTTTCTATGTTCCCCAAGAGTTTATCGGCAGCGAATATTGCATTGCTTGGATCTATCGCTTCTATAAAGCCTGCTTTGTTTGTAAGCCATTTGGTCCACCGTCCTGTACCACAACCAATATCAAGCGCATAGGAATTCTTGTTAACGATATTCTCGTTAAGTATATCAAAGTATTCCTTTGCTATTTCTGCAATGGTATCATCCGAAAAATCATGGAATTTTAACCACTCGTCACCAAATGATTTTACCACCTCTGGATCAATGTTTCCACCTTCAATAGAAAAAATGGCAATATCTCTATTAGAGGCTTTTACATACTTTATTGGCGGTTCCTTGTATCTGTCTTTCATTTTGAATTCGCAAAAATAAGGGATAACCGTATTTAGCCTGATTCTTATTTGAAATTCAAGAGGCATAACTTTTAGCTTGTTACTGTGGCCCGTATACGGATCATAAATTCGATCTTAAATGTTACTGATTGGATAAACGCAGTTCATTCACCATTAGCATACGTTTATTTTACTATTTTTACAACGTTCACATTAAACTGCATGGCACAAATATGGCTTACCGTTATTTAATTATTGGTTCCGGCTTTTCCGGCTGTGTGCTTGCAAATTGCCTGGTAAATAAAATGGATTGCAAGGTCGATATATGGGATGAGCGCGGTCATATGGGTGGAAATTGTCACACCTCACGTGATGAGAAAACGGGTATAATGGTTCACCGGTATGGCCCACATATTTTTAATACCGACAAGAAAGAGATCTGGGAATACGTGAACAGTTTTGGTGAATTCAAGCCTTATGTACACCGGGTAAAGGCTCTCAGTAACGGGAAGGTCTATTCGTTACCTGTAAATCTTTTCACGATCAACCAGTTTTTCAATAAGAATTTTAACCCACAGGAAGCAAAGGAATTTTTAGAGACACAAGCTGATACATCTATAACAGATGCAAAGAATTTCGAAGAACAGGCACTTAAATTCATCGGTAAAGATCTTTATAAAGCTTTCTTTTACGGCTATACGAAGAAGCAATGGGGTTGTGAACCAACCGAACTACCGGCCTCTATCATTAAAAGAATTCCTGTAAGATTCAATTATGATGATAACTATCATAATAATACGTACACCGGTATCCCTGTTGACGGTTATACGGCCATCATGCAGAAAATGACTGATCACCCCGGCATAAAAATCTCTCTTAATAAAAAATTCGATCCTGCAGATGATGTAACTCAATATGATCATGTTTTTTATACAGGCCCCCTAGATGCTTATTTTAATTACAGTGAAGGAAGGCTTGGATACAGGACCGTAACATTCGAACAGCATTATGCCGAAGGTGACCACCAGGGGGTATCACAAATGAATTATTGTGATGAGGAAGTTCCCTACACAAGAGTAGCAGAACACAAGCATTTTACGCCGTGGGAGAAACATGAAAAGACAGTGTATTTTAAAGAGTTCAGTAAAGAAACCGGTAAGGACGATCTGCCGTATTATCCTAAAAGGCTTGCTGAAGATAAAATAATATTGGAAAAATATAGAAAGCAGGCAGGCTCGCTAAAAGGTATATCTTTTCTCGGCAGGCTTGCCACATACAGGTATATGGACATGCACCATGTGATCGGAGAAGCAATGCAGTTCGCAGGAAATTTTATGGAAACTGTAAATAACAGATCTGAACCACCTGTTTTTTCTAACGAAGAAAATTTCACCTTATAAATGGCAAAACCAAAGAAGATATTGGTGATATGCCCTCATCCTGAAAACGTAGCCCCCGGACAAAGGTTGAAGTATGAGCAATATTTTGATCACTGGAGAAACAATGGCTATTCCGTAACTGTATCGCCTTTTTTTTCTGAAAGGATGCAAAGTATTCTTTACAATAAAAGCAATAAGCTGGAAAAGATCTTCTGGGTTTTGAGAGCGTATGTGAAGAGGGTCGTTGGGCTTTTTTCATTACAAAAATATGACCTTGTTTATATTTTTTTGTGGGTAACACCATTCGGCTATCCATTAATGGAACGCCTTTACCTGGCTGTCAATCCTAATGTAGTTTACGATATTGATGATGCAATTTTTATTAAGGCCGAAAGCGTGGTCAACAGGTCGATCGATTTCATGCGTGGCAGAAGCAAGCCTTTCTTTTTAATGAAACTGGCAAGGCATGTAATTGCATGTACTCCTTTTCTCACAGAGGTAGCCGCATCCTATAATAAAAAGGTTACAGATATCTCCTCCACCATAAATACTGATAGCTACCAGCCGGTAAATAATTATCAAAATGATCATAAGCTTATCCTTGGATGGAGCGGAAGCCACAGTACTTCACCGTTCCTGTATCTTTTAAAGGATGTATTGCTGGAGCTTCATCAAAAGATCCCATTTAAACTGATGGTTATGGGAGATCCTTCTTTTCATATTGACGGCATTGAAATGGAAGCGCTCCCGTGGAGCGTGGAGAGCGAGGTGCCGGTTTTACAGAAATTTGACATCGGCCTTTATCCTTTGCCGTTGGATAATGAATGGGTGCTTGGTAAAAGCGGCCTGAAGGCATTACAATATATGGCAGTTGGCCTCCCGGTTGTTGCAACGGCTATCGGTGCTAATTACAGGATCATTGAAAATGGCAGAACAGGAATACTTGTGAAAACAAAAGAAGAATGGATGGAAAAAATTTTGTTACTCATGGAGGATGCAGTTTTGCGTAAAAAGATCGGAACTGCCGCACGTGAAAATGTTGTTTCAAATTATTCGATCCATGCCAACGCACCGTTATATTTGAATATAATCAACTCCTGCTGCAGGAATAATACTTAGTATATTTTCCTTCTCCCCGTATTTATACTACACTTTTGTTCAAATGCAATAAGCTAATAATTTAGCCGTTATAGCATTGTCCAACTATCTATTTTAAAAACCAAAGCTCCATACTTATGGAAAAGGCAATCGCTGTTGTTGTTTCATACAATCGCCAATCGCTTCTTTCGGAATGTATAACTGCACTGAGAAATCAGACACGCAAATTAGACGCAATCCTTGTTGTTAATAATGGCAGTACAGATAACACTGAGAAGTGGTTACAGGATCAGCCGGACGTATTTTTCATCACACAAGAGAATGTTGGTTCAAGTGGCGGGTTCAATTCCGGCATAACCTGGGCATATAAGCATGGCTATTCATGGATATGGTGTATGGATGACGATGGCTATCCCAAGGAAGATGCTTTGGAAAATTTATTGTTGAACGAAACCGGTGTGCGCTCATTGCTGAATTGCGCAGTGCTGAATAAGAATGATAAACGATCCTTTGTTTGGAAAACAAAAGAATTTAAAACGATCGATGAGGTTGATTCGGAAATCATACCTGGCATAGGCCATCCTTTCAATGGCACATTACTACATAGGTCGATAGTTGAAAAAGTGGGCGTTCCAAGATCTGCTTTGTTTCTTTGGGGCGATGAAACCGAATATTATTACAGGATCGTGAAGAAATATAATTTCCCCGTTTATACAGTTACCAGCAGCATTCATTATCATCCTGCCGCAGCATTCAGCTTCAAAGAAGACTGGGATTATAAAAGTTCATGGAAGATGTACTTCTACATTCGCAACAGGCTTCATGTACACAATGCAAAATTCACAAATAGGCTGGCAGCACTTTTCAATTACAGTTGTTTCCTTATTGCATTTGCCGGTATCATAATGGTCTATCAAAAAACGGATAAGATCAAGAAATTGAATTTTATGATATGGCCGGTAGCAGATGCCGTTAGGAATAACTTTTCTGCAACTCCGCCCGTGATACTTAACAAGCTGGCGAAACAAGCCGAAGCTTTCCCATATGGGGTGTCTTACTTCAAAAATTTATGGCAATCAACAATCGCATCTTTTTCAATGCAGCGCTCTGGTGGTCCTGCAAATGTATAAATACCAAACAAAATATTAAACCCCTGAAACCAACCCTGCCCGGACCTTTTCCGGGCTCTTTTTTAATTTACCATTAAATTCCAGGATCAAAAATAGCGCTATGATAAAAAAGGGGATCCCGGGGATCTTATATCGAACGAGCGTTCCAAAATTCAGGGTGGTTGCACCAACAAACAATGCGAAAATCAATGAGTAAAAAAAGCAATACATCACTATAGGGCTTTTAACAATGGTCTTGAAAAATTTGAGGATACCGACCTTTCTTAGCACATACAAGGTGAAGATCATAAGAGCAAGACTTTCCAGAGATGAAAGAAGCGTGGAGGGTTTCTTAGATTCCCATATAAAGGGCCTGAACAGCGTGGCCACCATTGCGGCAGGAGCTATTTTAGCAAGGCTGCCAGAACTTCCGTCGAATTCCACACCGAGGGAAAAATTTGATTGCACAAATTCGGATTGGTTCTCATAATTCGTCTGGTAATTTTTAATGCTGGCGGTAATTCCCTGTGAAGCATAACTGCTTAATGCGCCCTGGATACTGCTCGCTGCTTTTACAAAACCGAATATGCTGCCAACAAAGAACCCGATCACCAGCAATACTTTGACCAATGGATTCTTTATAAGGTTCACATTTTTGAGGATCAGGAACAAAGCATAGAAAGGAACATAGGCAACCAGGATATAAATTTTTAGCGTTACCAGGAAATAGCCGAAGAAGATAACCAGGATGAGATTTTTGATCACGTTGTTCTTGGTGTAAAAAATACTGTATAACGAATATGTGACCCAACCCAGGGCTCCTGTGCAAATAGGATCTTTAAGGATGCCGGAACTCCAGAAAACAAATGTAGGCAGGTACAAAATTGCAATGGCAAATTGCTTATGGAGATGAGGATATTGTTCATAAAAAAAACGGAACAACCGCCATACGCCGGTAAACGAGATCATTGAAAATACAAGATTGATGGCCATGAATTTTCCAAAAGTAAAAAAGCTGAAAATTGCGACCAGCCTGCTGACCATGAAATTACTTTCTTCACGAAAGTATCCACTGTTGCCGATATCATTTAACAGCGATTCATCGAATTCTGCACCCGAACCAAGTATAAGCTTAATGTTAGAAGGGTCTTTCATGATGAGTTTGGCGATATTCAGTCCTTCAGGATAATACAATCCATTTGTATCGCCCGGCGAAAGATATACTACGAATATGCAGAACCCGAATGTAGAAATGATCTTGATCCAGAATGCTTGCTTATGGTATTTTCTTAAAAGTGGATTTTTATACCGTTTTCTTCTGAAGCTAAAAATGATGCTAAAAATAATAACGTAGATGAAAAAAAATATAAAATCAAGAATATTCATCCGCGGTTATTAAAAAAGAATTTCTATAGAAATTGCAATTAATGGTATCAGGCAAATTTATCTTAAAATATCGTTTAGCATTCAATAATATAGAGTTATTTTGTTCAAAGTAAAGTTTTTAAAATGTGCGGAATTGCGGGATCGGTAAATTATAAATTATCATATAATATCATTGATTCGGTGATGCATCACCGTGGCCCTGATGAACAAAATGGCTTTATTGATAGTAATGTCGATCTTTTCCATCTTCGCTTATCCATAGTTGATATTGCTGGCGGAACCCAGCCAATGCATCTCGATAACAGGTATACCATTATATTCAACGGGGAAATTTACAATCATGCAGATCTTAGAAAGCGATTTGACCTGCAAGGGCAAACTCACTCAGACACGGAAACGTTATTGTTGCTTTATCAAAAGTTTGGCAACAGGATGTTGGAATACCTTGACGGAATGTTTGTATTCGTTATTTATGACAAACAGGAAAAACAGCTTTTCATTGCAAGAGACCGTGCAGGGAAAAAACCTCTATATATTTTCAATGACCAAACGAAGATAGTTTTTGCCAGTGAATTGAATTGCCTCAGGGAAATGCTTCCCCTCGAAATGAACCAGGAAAATTTCTACCACTTTACCAGGATGGGAACGTTCTATAATAAGCTTACCCCTTATAAATATGTGAATGAGCTTGGTGCCGGAACTTTTTTAGAGATAGATTGCAAAAGCCTGCATTGCAAAGAAGAAAAATGGTGGAACATCAATAGTTATTATAAACAGGTAAGCAATGACGGGCTTAATGAAAGTCTTGCAAAAGTTGACAATTACCTCCACCAGGCAATCAGGCGCAGGATTGATTCCAGCGACCTGGAGGTGGGCTGTTTTTTAAGTGGTGGGATTGATAGCGGCCTTGTTACTGCGATTGCCAGGGAATACAATAATAGTTTACGCACATTCACGGTTTCTTTTTCAGGGGAATACGATGAGGCGCCTTTGGCTAAGCTTGTTGCAGAAAAGTATCACACAAATCATACTCAGATCAATATCTCATTTGACCATCTCCAGGATGATGTAGAGAGTATTTTAATGAACTATGGTGAGCCATTTTTTGATAGTTCGGCAATTCCTTCCTACTACGTTAGCCGAGAAGCAAGGAAACACCTAACGGTGATCCTTAATGGCGATGGTGCTGATGAATTATTTGGAGGATACCGCCGCTATGTGCCTTTCTCGAAATACGATTTTTTCCAAAAGAATTCAATTTTAAAAGGCAGTGCCGGAATGCTTAAAAATGTACTGCCTGTTCCTGTTAATAAAAGATCAAAATATAATTACTTATACCGCCTTGCTTCCTTGGCTTCAAAATCCAGCCTGGAAATATATTTATCGGCAGGAGTGGATATCCTGGAAGATCATGAACAGTATATAATTGATCCGGGGTTTGATTATATGCAACCCATCAGGCAGGATTTCGAATTCATTGCAAATGCTGACTTAAGTGGATTGCAAAAGATAATGAACATGGATTTTAATTCAAATCTTTTCAGCGACCTGCTGGTTAAAATGGATATAGCTACAATGGCTAATTCACTTGAAGGGCGCAGCCCTTTTCTTTCAAAAGAAATGCTTGAATATGTTCCCGGAATGAAGGACGATCTTAAGATCAAAGGGCGTACTACAAAGTTTTTGTTGCGGCAGCTTGCTAAACAATACCTGCCACTGGAATTGATCAGCCAGCCTAAAAGAGGATTTGAGATCCCATTAAAGAATTGGGTGAACAATGAACTCAGGAACATCATTCATGATCATGTTGGAGCTGCGAATGCACTGAACAAAAATATTGTTCAACCTGCATTTATACAAAAGCTGCTGGACAATAAGATAAAAATACCTTCTGAAAAAAGAGCGAAAATATTATGGATGCTGTTCTCCATGGAGGTGTGGTATAAAAGAATATATTTAAAGGCATGAAGAAAAAGATTGCCATTATAGAGAACAACATCATTGCCACCAATACGATCAGGGAAAAGCTTACGCGAACCCTGGCTGAAAAGGGATACGATGTAACAGTGCTGACAACAGGAACAGCACCACTTCTTCAATTGGCAAAAGAAAAGGGTTTTCATGTGATAGATGTAAAAGGCAGTACTCAGAATCCTCTGGATATTTTCACTTACATGCGCAACTTAAAAAAAGCTTTGATACATATAAACGCGGACCTGTGCCTGACATTTACCATTAGGCCTGCGATCTGGGGAAACGTGGTGACAAGAAAACTAAACATCCCGACCATCACGAACATTACCGGGATAGGGCCATTGTTTGCACGAAATAATATCGCTTACCGGGCTGCAAGAACATTGTATAAATTTGTACTGCAGCGAACGGCAAAGATCTTTTTTCAGAACTACGATGATATGAATATCTTCCTGGACAAGAAATTTGTAAAACCGGCAAATGCAGAGCGCATACCCGGATCAGGAATTGACCATGAATATTACAAGCCATTAGAAAGAAGAGCTGAGGATAAAAAATTCATTTTTCTCTTCATAAGCCGCCTTGTTAAGGATAAGGGTATTGGCGAATATGTTGCAGCCGCAAAAATGTTGAAGGAAAATTTGCCTTTTGCAGATTTTCATGTACTCGGTCCCGTTTGGCTTCAAAATCTAAAAGACAATACAGTTTCGCAGGAAGAACTGGACGGATGGATACAAAGTGGCATGATAAAATATTTTGGTGACGCTGCTGATGTAAGGCCATATATTGCGGCCGCAGATTGTATTGTACTTCCCTCGTACAGGGAAGGAACCAGTAATGTTCTGCTGGAGGCATCGAGCATGGAAAGACCTTGTATCACTTGCAATACCACAGGTTGCAAAGAGATCGTGGAGGATGGCATAACTGGATTTCTTTGCAAGGTTAAAGATGCGAACGACCTGGCGCTTCAAATGAGAAAAATGTATGAACTTACTGCTGATCAACGGATCGCAATGGGAATAAAGGCAAGACAAAAAGTAATAAAGGAATTTGATAAGCAAATAGTAATAGATGCTTACCTGGGTGCGATCGAAAAAATAACCGCTGCAAAATGAGCTATAGCACACTTTCAATTGATTGGGAAGATTTCGGGCAATTACTGGCCATGTATCATTTTGATAAAGTGACAGAGCCTGTAAATGGAGCGCTTGAAAGACAAACCTCCATTATGCTTGATATGATGGCAGAAACAAATTGTAAGGCTACTTTTTTTATTTTAGGAGTTACAGCAAAATATAGGCCTGCTCTGGTAAAAAAAATTGCCGGGGCAGGACATGAGATCGCCATACATGGACAAAATCATAAGGCGATGTTCACACTAACGCCGGAGGAGGCACGAAAAGACCTTGAAGAAAGCATGGATATTGTTTCAACTATCACCGGAGAAAAAATTTTTGGATACAGGGCTCCTTTCTTTTCAGTGAATGAAACAAATCTTTACCTGCTGGATGTGCTTGCAGATCTTGGCCTTAGTTATGACAGCAGTATCTTTCCTAAAAAAATGTCCCGGTATGGCATAGATGGCTTCAGTGAACAGGATGCGTTGTACGATCTTCCAAACGGCAAACAGATCGTAGAACTTCCACTTACAATTGCTGCATATTTTAATACCAAATGGGCAGTTTCGGGTGGAGGATACATCAGGACATTGCCTAAGGTCATCGTAAACAAGGTTTTCAGTGATTTTGAGAAAAATAAAAAGGACAGCATGATCTACATGCATCCGTATGAATTTGATACAGAGGTTCTGGATGTTCGGTCAAATTATCCCGGAGGCGCAAACTATTCCAGATTAAAAGTACATGCCCTAAATTTGCGGTGGAATATATTTAGAAATTCTATACGGGGGAAAATAAAAGATCTGTTGCTTAGGCATCAATTTATTACTTGTTTACAAAAAGCAAACTATGTCAAAGAAAAAGGAATCAGTACAGAGTTATTGGGACGCAAGAAGTGACCTGTTTGGAAATTATTATAAAAAGCCTTCCTCTTTTGACCGGGTCTTCAGGAAGGGAGTATATGAAAGACAAGCTGTTGCCATAAAAGCTTGTAAAGATATACCAAGTGCAAAAGTGTTGGATATAGGCTCTGGTCCCGGTGTTAACAGTGTTTCACTTATAAAGAATGGCGGAGCATCACATGTATTCGGTGTAGACTTTGCGCAACATATGGTTGATTATGCAAATTCAACTGCAAAGGAAGAAGGCGTTTCAGATAAATGCACGTTTGTATTAGGAGATGTACTGACTTATGATTTTGGCGGAAAGAACTTCGATTACGCCTGTGCTTTAGGAGTGTTTGATTATATTGATAATGCACAGGCTTTGGTGAATAGAATGTATACCCTCTCAACCAGGTCTTTTATGGCCTCATGGCCTGAGAATGGCCTCCGCATGGCTTTGCGCAGGTATCGATATACTTGCCCGCTGTTTCATTATTCTGAAGCAGATATTATTGAATTGCACAGGAAAGCAGGAATTGAAAATAGCAAACTGGAAATTATCAGGATCGGTGG
>JBDSDG010000275.1:0-12753 GCA_039920685.1 Ferruginibacter sp. | reverse complement strand
ACCTCATTGGGTTTTATTAACTTCACCCAAATATTACTCAATGAATATAAGAGAAACACTCCGGGGTACAGGAGTTGCAATCGTTACGCCTTTTACCAAAGAACACCAGGTGGACCTTAATGCTCTTGGCCGTGTGATTGATCTTATCATTGAGAATAAAGTTGAATATATAGTTACCCTTGGCACTACCGGTGAATCTCCTGTGCTTTCAAGTGCGGAGAAAATTGACATCATAAATTTCACTTATGATCATGTGGCGGATCGTGTACCCGTAGTTGTTGGTATCGGGGGAAATGATTCTCATACGGTGGTAAGAGAACTTGAAACATTCCCTCTTGAAAAAGCCACGGCTGTCTTAAGTGCAGGTCCATATTATAATAAACCTTCCCAGGAAGGTTTGTTCCAGCATTACAGGTTGCTCGCCTTGGCTTCCCCTAAGCCGATGATCTTATATAACGTGCCCGGACGAACCGGAAGAAATATCTCCGCATCTACAACCATCAGGCTTGCACATGAAATAGAAAATGTTGTGGGAATAAAGGAAGCCAGCGGGGACATGCAGCAATGCATACAGATACTTCGTGACAGGCCTGAGAACTTTCTTGTGGTCAGTGGCGATGATGCATTGACCTTACCTCAGATCGCGTGCGGAATGGATGGAGTGATCAGTGTTGTTGCAAACAGTTTTCCAAATAAGTTTTCTGAAATGGTCAGGTTCTGTCTACAGCACGATTTTATTTCTGCAAAGAAATTGAATGACGAATTCCTGGAGGTATATGATCTAATGTTCAGTGAAAATAACCCGGCAGGTGTAAAGGCATTTCTGCATGAAATGAAAATGATAGAAAACGAATTACGCTTACCATTGGTTGCTCTAAGTGGCGAGTTACACCAGCGTGTGAAAAAATTACTTGACCAATGGGGTTAGCATTATTGATTATTCCTATGATGTTTCGTTACAAAAATTATTTGCTTACATTGATCCTTTCAGGATCCTTTATTTATTCCTTCTCGCAGTATTCAATACAACTCAGGATAATTTCTTTTCCACCCAGCCATATAACTGAAGACGTTTTTGTCGCCGGAAATTTTAACCAGTGGGATCCGGGTAATGAGCAATACAAATTTATGAGAACAGGGGATACTTTTTTCATCAATATTACAGGTTTGAAGAAAGACATTTACGAATTTAAATTTACCAGGGGCAAATGGAGCAACGTAGAAGTTAGTGTTACTGGTGGTTTGATCCAAAATCGGTTTATTAAATTAGCATCAGATACAATTGTAACGTATTCAATCGATGGTTGGGCTGATGACTTTTCGCAACCGGTAAAAAAACATACAGCTTCCAAAAATGTGCAACTGCTTGACAGTTCTTTTTTCATGCCTCAATTATTAAGAAAACGGCGTTTATGGGTATATCTGCCTCCGGCTTATGGATCCGGCAAACAAAAGTATCCGGTGATCTATATGAACGATGGACAGAATCTTTTTGATGATTATACTTCGGGTTATGGAGAATGGGGTATAGATGAATTGATGGATTCATTGGTTAGGCAAGGTAAACCGGCAAGCATTATTGTTGGGATAGATAATGGCGAAAAGCGAATGAATGAATATAACCCGTATTCTCATAAAGATTTTGGAAAGGGAGAAGGAGATCAATATTTGTTGTTCATTATTGAAACACTAAAACCCTTCATTGATAAAAAATACAGGACATTATCGTCGAAAGAAAATACAATTATTGCAGGCAGCTCTATGGGTGGACTTATATCATATTATGCTGCGCTGAAGTATCCAAAGGTTTTTGGAAAGGCAGGAATATTTTCTCCTTCAATTTCGATTGGGCCTGAAATAAAACAGCTGACTGATTCACTGGGAGAGAAATTAAAAGGTCAATTATTTTTTTATGCGGGAGTCAAAGAAGGCGAATCGATGGTTAGCGACATGCAGGAAATTTGTGAAAAGCTTGGACAGGATTCGCGATCTCTTATCTATTCAGTTACAGACCCTGATGGGAAACATAACGAGCAATATTGGCACAAATGGTTTACTGAATTTTACCTATGGATCATGGGCACAGGTCTTAGCTACCAAATAAATACAGACAACTAGATCTTAAAACAAGCCCCTTCCAAAGCCAGTTCCGTATCTTCAAAAATATCCTTTGCCTGGATAAGAAATTCCTCCAGGGAATCATATTTGGATGAGAAATGACCGATCAGTAATTTTTTTACTTCTGCTCTTTTTGCAATGTCGGCGGCCTGGATGGTAGTGCTGTGAAACCGTTCAGCAGCCCTAATATGCTGATCTTTCAGGTACGTGGTCTCATGGTACATGACATCTACATGTTTTATTTTTTCCGCCAGGGATTCATCATATATTGTATCGGCACAGTAAGCATAACTGCGGGGTGCGGCCGCAGCAGTTGTTAGTTCCTCATTTGGAATAACAGTACCTTTCTTATTTATATAATCAGATCCTTTTTGTAATTGATCAAAAAAAGTGGATGGTATTTCGTACGACCTTACCCTGTCCGCATCAATATGCCTTGGTTTTTTTATTTCGCGAAACAAAAAGCCCCAGCATTCAATTCGGTGTTTCACCTTAAAGCATTCTACACTTATCTTGTTTGTATTCACGATCATGCCCTCATCAGTCAACGGGTGAAAATGTACTTTATAATTCAACGTACTGTTTGCAGCTTTTAATTGAAGTGCTAAAATTTCTTCAAGTAATGGCGGGGCATATAAATGCAGGTCCTGGGTACGGCTTAATAAACTCATGCTGGTCAATAACCCGATCAGGCCGAAGTAATGGTCTCCATGCATATGTGAAATGAAAATGTTGCTGATTTTACTGCGGCGGATCTTATATTTTGACATTTGCAATTGTGTACCTTCCCCACAATCGATCAGGAAGAAATCTTCCTGCATTTGCAATATCTGTGCTGTAGGATTTCTTCCAAATGCTGGAACCGCTGAATTATTACCAAGAATTGTAAGTGCGAGCAAACTGTTATTTTTTGATTATGGCGATTATTATTTATACGTTAATTAACTGCTTAATTTCCCCAGTCACCGCCCATTATTTCCCTTTCGATCTGCTCCATTTGAACGATGTCCCAGGCTTCACTTTCCGTTGGTGTAATATTCATTGTAGCCAATAAATGCTTTTCCTCAATAAGTATTTCTACATTATTTTGAAGTTCACACACAATAAAAGATGCATTCCTATCGTAAAATTGTTGTTGCAATCCTGCGATCGTATCAATGGCTTCTTCACTAATATTGATCACCTGCTTCAAATTTAATATTATATGCGGCGGATCTTTTTCAAGGTATGGAAACAGCAAATCGTTTAATTCGGCTGTCATATTAGCAGGAATATCATGCTCGTTTGGTGTTAGAACAGTGAATTTTTCTTTGGTATCTAATTTGACATTCATTATCCGAATATTTAGCTTGGCTGTAAAATAAATTAAATTTTGAATCATTCACAGTGATAAAGTTAAGTTTTAAGAATATGTGAGTAGTTCTTGTTTAACGAATGATTCACTTATTTACCTTGTTCATTGAATGCAATATCTCGTCTGATTCTGTAACTTTTCAACATATCAACATTTAATTTTTCAGGCGAACTATCACACAAAAATATTCGTTATTATTGTAACAACTAAATCAAAAAGAATGGATAACAACTTCTCCACCCAAGTCAAAGAGATCATTTCATATAGCCGCGAAGAAGCTTTGCGTCTTGGGAATGATTTTATTGGAACGGAGCATTTGGTATTGGGATTGATTAGGGACGGAGAAAACACTGCGGTTAAGATCTTGAAATCTTTAAACGTTGATCTATATGAATTGCGTAAGGAAATTGAGATAGCTGTAAAAGATAAGACCGGGAAGAACATTGCCAATATTAATTCGCTGCCGTTAACTAAACAAGCTGAAAAAGTAATTCGTATAACTGTTCTTGAAGCCAAAGCTTTAAAAAGCGCAATGGTGGAAAGCGAACATTTAATGCTGTCAATCTTGAAAAATAAAGAGAATATTGCCACCCAGATATTGAGCCAGTTTGATATCGATTACGATGTATTTAAAAATGAGCTCGGTTTTGTAACAAGCAATCCCCCGCAGGCCGAATTCAATGAAGACGATGATTTTGATGAATAAAGAAAGCAATATGGCGGGCAGCAAAGGTCTCAAAAGGCAGGAGCTGCAGGGCAAGCCAAAACTAAAACCCCGGTCCTCGATAATTTCGGCAGAGATATCACACGGTTGGCCGAAAACGGATCACTCGATCCGATCGTTGGCCGCGAAACAGAAATAGAGCGTGTTTCGCAAATTTTATCAAGAAGAAAAAAGAACAACCCGATTTTAATAGGTGAGCCTGGAGTGGGTAAAACTGCAATTGTAGAAGGCCTTGCCCTGAGAATTGTTCAGAGAAAAGTTTCACGTGTATTATTCGATAAAAGAGTTGTAAGCCTGGATCTTGCTGCATTGGTTGCTGGAACAAAATACCGTGGCCAGTTTGAAGAAAGAATGAAGGCTATCATGAATGAACTTGAGAAGAACAGGGACGTGATCCTATTCATCGATGAGATCCATACAATTGTTGGCGCAGGTGGTGCAAGTGGTTCTCTGGATGCTTCAAATATATTTAAGCCGGCACTTGCCAGGGGCGAACTGCAATGCATAGGTGCATCTACATTAGATGAGTACAGGATGCATATTGAAAAAGATGGTGCTTTGGACAGGCGTTTTCAAAAGATCATAATTGAACAGCCTTCAGTACTTGAAGCGATCGAGATACTTACAAATATTAAAAGCAAATACGAAGATTATCACAATGTAACTTATAGTAAGGAAGCGATCGAAGCATGTGTAAAATTAAGCGATCGTTATATGACAGACAGGTTATTGCCTGATAAGGCGATCGATGTATTAGATGAAGTGGGCGCCAGGAAACATATAAAAAACATCAACGTTCCACCCGCGATCATTGAATTGGAAAAGAAGATAGAAGATATAAAACTTGAAAAAAATAAGGTCGTTAAAAGCCAGAAATTTGAAGAAGCAGCTTCTTTAAGAGACACGGAAAAACGTTTACAGGAAGAATTAGAAAAAGCAAAGAATGATTGGGAAGAAGAAAGTAAGAACAAGCGCTTTCCTATCGAAGAAGAAGATATTGCGGAAGTTGTATGTATGATGACAGGTATACCTGTAAAAAGAATGGTTCAGGCGGAAACAGAAAAGCTTCGCCGTATGGCTGATGACCTGAAGGGTGCAGTGGTTGGACAACAGGAAGCAATCTCGAAAGTTGTAAAAGCAATTCAAAGGAACCGCGTAGGTTTAAAAGATCCCAAAAAACCCATCGGTACATTCATTTTCCTTGGACCTACCGGTGTTGGTAAAACAGAACTTGCCCGTTCACTTGCAAGGCATATGTTCGACAGTGACGATGCGCTGATCAGGATCGATATGAGTGAGTACATGGAAAAATTCACTGTCAGCCGTTTGATCGGTGCGCCTCCGGGATATGTTGGATATGAAGAAGGTGGCCAGTTAACAGAAAGGGTTAGACGCAAGCCTTACAGTGTTATTCTTTTGGATGAAATCGAAAAGGCTCACCCTGATATCTACAATATATTACTCCAGGTGTTGGATGACGGACAGTTGACCGACGGCCTTGGTAGAAAGGTGGATTTCAAGAATACTATGATCATCATGACATCTAATATTGGCGCAAGGCAATTGAAAGATTTTGGAGATGGTGTAGGATTCGCAACTCAGACAAGGCAGGATAATTTTGATGAGAATAATAAAGCGATAATCGAGAAAGCCTTAAAACGTACTTTCAGTCCGGAATTTTTAAACAGGATCGATGATGTGGTAATATTTAATTCTCTCAATAAGGAAAACATTTTTGAGATCATTGACATCCTCATGAAAGGTGTTATGAAAAGACTTAATACCCTTGGTTTTACTTTAGAATTGGCAGCGGAAGCTAAAGAGTTCATTGCAGATAAAGGGTATGACAGCCAATTTGGTGCTCGTCCATTGCATCGGGCTATTCAAAAATACCTGGAAGATCCATTGGCAGAAGAGATTCTGAATGCGCATATAAAAGCAGGGGATATTGTTGTAGCTCAACTTGATAAAGAGAATCAAAAGATAAAATTCACTTTGAAAGAGGAGCCTAAAAAGAAAGAAAAGAAATCTGAAGCTTAAATAATGAATGATAATTGATGCCCGGTCTGCACTGACCGGGCATTTTTATTTTAAGATTGACTCAACTTCATTTTGATATAGGAAAATTTTAAATCATTTTTGTAAAAGAGATGAAAGGAAAGATTATCATAACAATAGATGGATGGTCAAGCTGTGGCAAAAGTACCCTGGCAAAGCAAATGGCAAAAGAGCTTGGGTATGTATATATTGATAGTGGCGCAATGTACCGGGCAATCACTCTATACTTTTTAAGGAACCACGTCGATTGGACAGATAAGAATGAAGTGAGGTCTGCCTTGAAAAATGTCAACCTACAATTCGAATACAACGAAAAATCGCAACAATCTGACATGATATTGAACGACGAGAATGTAGAATATGTGATCCGTGATATGGTGATAGCTGAAAAGGTCAGCGATGTAGCAGCTATTGCTGAAGTAAGAAAGTTCGCGGTTGCCCAACAGCAATTAATGGGTCAGAGAAAAGGTATAGTTATGGATGGAAGAGATATTGGCACTACGGTTTTTCCGGATGCCGCACTCAAGATATTCATGACAGCAGATATAGCGGTAAGGGTTGAACGCCGGTTTAAGGAAATGTTTGAAAAGAATCCGAATGTGACAATTGAGGAGGTTAAATCTAATCTTGAAATGAGGGACTATATTGATTCTAACAGGGAAGTAAGTCCTTTACGCAAGGCAGAAGACGCAGTTTTACTTGATAATACCAATCTGTCAATGAAGGATCAACTACAATTTGCTTTGGAACTCTTTAAAGAAAAAACGCTCGCAGTAAGTTAATGCCGGGCGTCACTCAACTGAATTGCGAAGCCATAGTTTCAACAGCAATATCTGGCTGAAAAAAAGAAACAATCTTTCTGATCACATCTTCAACCAAGGCATCAGGGCAACTCGCACCACTGGTTATCAATATACGCACAGGTTCTTTTCGCGGAAGATAGTTAGGCGTTGTCAATTCATTCCTGGTGTGAATATCATAATGAATGATCTCCTCATTGTGTATCATATCAGCATCAGTGATAAAGTATGTAGGAAGTTTTTGTTCACATAATTCTACAAGGTGAGAAGTATTGCTGCTGTTATATCCTCCTACAACAATAGCAAGCTCTGCAGGCTGTTCAAGCAATCCATAAACTGCAGATTGGTTATCATTCGTTGCATAGCATAATGTATCCCTGGTTTCTGCAAAACGTTCTTCCGCATTTTCTTCAGAAAGATCATATTTCGAGATCATCACCGACCTTAAAAAATCTGCAATAGCTTGTGTATCGCTTGCAAGCATGGTAGTCTGGTTGACCACACCAATACGTTGCAGGTGTTTAGCAGGATCAAAGTCATTAGAATACCTGCCCTTAAAATCTGAATAAAATGCTGCATTATTTTTTTCGCCCTTAATATACTGAGACAGGAGAATGGCATCTTTCATATCATTAACCACGACCGTGGGAGTATTTAATGCCGCGTGTGAAAATGTAGCTCTTGTTTCCTCATGTGTCGGTTTCCCATGAACCACGACTGAGTAACTTTTTTTACCTATTTGTTCACTTCGGTTCCATACCTTTTCCACAAAGGGGCAGGTGGTATTATATTTTTCTATTGAGATGCCGATAGTATTTAATTTCTTTTCAATATCAAGGGTAGTTCCGAAGGCAGGGATCATCACAATATCATTTTGATTCAGTTCTTCAAACGGAATAAGTTGTTTGCCGCTGGTATCTTGTAGAAAGTGTATACCACGTGATAAAAGATCAGCATTAACTTTTGGGTTATGGATCATCTCACTTAAAAGGAATATCCTTTTTCCAGGGTTTTCTTCAATGGTCCGGAAGGCGATCTCAATTGCATTTTCCACACCGTAACAGAATCCAAAATGCCGGGCAAGGTATACCCGGACGGGCCCAAAGTCAAGCAGGGTAGGGCTAAAATCCTTTTTCATTTTATCATCCTGCTTTCTTTTTTCCTTGATGGCAGCTATCAACGGACTGCGGTATGTAAAAGGAATAGTAAATTGCTTCATAACTTTTGCAAAGGTACAATCTTGTCACTGTTCGGAATGAAAGGAAAGTTGCATGATTGATATTTTATCGCAATATTGTATAAAAAGATGATAGTAAATCTGTATAAAAAGCAGTTCTGGATTAACAGCACAAATGTATACGAAGTAAACCTCAGGCAATATACCAATGAAGGAACCATCAGTGCATTTTTAAAAGAATTGCCCAGGTTAAAAGATATGGGCGTTGAAACATTGTGGTTCATGCCTATAACGCCTATTGCACAAAAGAATAAAAAAGGAAGCTTGGGTAGTTATTATGCTTGTAGCGATTACATGGCTGTTGATCCGGAGTTTGGTACGATCCATGATTTTAAACAATTCGTTGCAACAGCTCATGACCAGGGGTTTAAAGTTATCATTGATTGGGTTGCAAACCATACAGGTTGGGATCATAGATGGACCATAGATCATCCCGATTTTTATATCAAAGATATTTTAACAGGTGATTTTAAAATGGCTAGTGGTATGGAAGATATCATAGAGTTGAACTATGAAAATCCGGCGTTAAGAAATGCAATGATCACGGCAATGGAATTCTGGATACATGAATGTGACATTGATGGATTCCGGTGTGATCTTGCCTTTTGGGTTACAGTGGATTTTTGGAACCAGGCCAGGGCAAGGATCGAAAAGATAAAAACATTGTTTTGGCTTGCCGAGGCAGATCCTATAGAACAGCCACAATATGTGGCTCCATTTGATGCAATGTATACGTGGGAATGGATGCACAAATCCGAGCAATTCTATAAAACAAATACTGGATTTTATACACTGACCAATCTTTTGAATGAATATAATGAGGCATGTGGCAATACTATCATCCCGGTCTGGTTTACGACCAATCACGATGAGAACAGCTGGAATGGAACAGAGTATGAGAAGTACGGAGCAATGTCGGCGTTGTTGACAGTATTCAGCTTTACCTGGAATGGAATACCATTGATATACAGCGGGCAGGAAGCAGGCAACCTGAAAAGATTACAATTTTTTGAAAAGGATGTCATAGAATGGAATGGATACAAGCTGCATGATTTTTATAAAACGCTGTTGAATCTTCGAAAAAAGAATAAGGCATTAATAGCAAACGATCGCTCTGGTTCTACATATATCCTCCCGGTGAATGATCTAAATGTGCTTGCATTCTTTAGAAAGAACAGGAATGATGAAGTATGGGTGCTTTTAAATTTTAGTAAAGATCCGGTTTCATTCCTACTGGTCAGTGAACATCTTACTGGTGCCTATGATAATGTATTCAATAGCGGGTCATTTGAAGCGAAAGGCAATAAACAGATCGATCTGAATGCATGGGAATACCTGCTGTTTCAAAGGAATAATGAATTATAATAAAAAACTGGCTGGTAATGACCAGCCAGTAACCTTAAAGCTAATTTACTTTTAATTATTCTCCTAATGTGATCGGGTATTCATACAAAGCGTCGTATCCGGGATAAAAGCCACTGATCGTAACAGTCTTTTCTGCTCCAATCACTGCTTTTAGATCAGATACAGATCTCACTTCCTTATTATTTACTTTAAGGATAACAAATCCATCTTTCATCCTGGTTTGATCGTTGATAGCCCCTTCTTTTATCTTCTTCACAAATACACCACCGGTGATGCCGTACTCTTTGGCTTTTTTAGGATCCAGCGTTGTGAATTCGGCTCCTAACAGATCAGCTACTTCATCATTTTTTACCAGCTCATAATTCCCAGCTTTATTTTTTAGTGTAACCGTTACAGTTTCCTCTTTACCATTACGTAGGAAAGTTACCGGAACTTTGTCTCCGGGCTTGTAACGGCTTACCTGCTCTTGCAATTCACCTCCTGTAAGGATATCAACTCCATTGATCTTTTGGATCCTGTCACCGATATGAATACCTGCAGAATGAGCTCCACCATCAGCAGGTACATCAGTTGCGTAAATACCATCATAAGATTCAGTTGGGATATTATATTTCTTTTTGGCGTCATCTGTCATGTCACCGGCGTTACCGAAAGCTATACCCAGGTAACCTCGTTGTACGGTGCCGAATTTCATGATATCATCCACTACCTTCCTTACTATGTTAACCGGAATGGCATAAGAATAACCAGAGTAATATCCTGTTGGAGAAGCGATGGCAGAGTTAACACCGATCAGTTTTCCATCAGTATTGACAAGAGCTCCTCCACTATTTCCCATGTTTACCGCAGCATCTGTCTGTATGAACGATTCTACGCCACCGTTAGGATTACCGCTTTTATCCCTGTTAAGTCCCAGGCTCCTGGCCTTTGCACTTACAATACCTGCAGTAACGGTTGTTTCCAAATTCAGCGGATAGCCAATTGCCAATACCCACTGGCCGATCTTTACGTCATCAGAATTGCCATAAAGTAAATAAGGTAATGCGGTAGCTTCAATTTTAATGACAGCCAGATCGTATGATGGATCTGTGCCGATAACCTTTGCTTTATAGGTCCTCTTATTATTAAGCGTTACAGTGATCTCATCTGCATTTTGAACCACGTGATTGTTTGTTACAATATAGCCGTCTTCACTTATGATCACACCAGAACCTGATGCTCTTTGTTCAGGAATGACATTTGCACGGCCACCACCGAAAAGCTGCTCAAACATATCGTCCCCTAAAAGGTCACTAAATGGATTTTGCTGTCTTTGGCGCGGTAAATTATTATTTACCTGTTTTGCATTTGTTTTGGTTTTAATATGAACGACAGTTGGTGTTGAAGCAAGTGCAGGCTGTGTAAAATCTACCGAACCTGGAGGTAGATTACCAGTACCGGCATCTTTGAGTGCTGCAAATTTATAATTAGAAGGAACTACCCCGGGCTGCTGACCAGCATATGAATTGTTCGATTTTGTGAATGTACCGTAACCCCATACTACAGCTAATGTGGTTAATGCACTGATAGCAATGGTGTAAAAGATCTGTTTCAATTTCATTGGTATAATTTTTTTGGGTATGATGTTTTAAGCTAGTTTCAAATCTTATGCCTTACCATACAAAATAACGATGTACTGACAAAATGGATTCTACCTCCTGCCACTATTAACATTAAATTAGTAAGACCTTCGTAGATCCTATAAAGATAATAAAAACTGGATTGTGTCCACTCCGTCAGCATAAGCAAACAAATTTGGGCATTGAGCCAAACCGAATGAAGTGAGATCTTTGCCGACAACGCACTGAATATCCGGACTTGTCATTGCTGCAGAAACTGCTATTTTTTCATCTTCATAAAATTCATAATTCACAACACTAATGGGAGAGAATGAATGGTCGCTTTCTGCCAAAAGAGTACTTCCGTTTGTCATGTAATAAACCTTATTTAATAACATGATAGAAAGCTGGTAATCATAATTATTCTTGTATTTGTGTTGATCCAGGAAATAACTGTATTTATCAAACGATCGGATCAAGGGAACAAAATCATATCCTTTCGGAACGTAAAGTTTTGTAACATTTCTACACCCCAATCCAAAGTAAAGATGGATATCGTTGGATAATTTTTCCAGTTCACCTGAGGTTTCATCATTTTTCAGTATTGCGACCGACGTTTTATTTCGCCGGATGATATGAGGATACTTTGCAAAATATTCATCAAAATACCGTGCTGAATTATTACTGCCAGTGGCAATATAGGCATAACATCCTTTGAGCAATTCACCAAACGTTATTACATTTTGGATATCTATATTCCAGGCGCTCATTTTTTTTACTAGGAATTTCAGCAGTACCTCATCTTTTGAAGATAATTTTATCGTCTGCCTGTGTCCGGTAATGAAAACAGAAAGCAGGTCGTGGAAGCCAACCATAGGTATATTTCCAGCCATAACGATTCCCACATTTTTCGGCGCTACATTATCATCCAGGTGATAGTGCTTAACCCATTTCTCCAATGCCGTGCTTTCAAGATAATTATGAAGTATATTTTCGGTTGCAGTATCAATAAATTTTGTTGTGAACCATGGATTTTTTTGAAAAGCTTCTAATTTCGCCTGCTGCCATTCAACAGTGTTTTGTTTTAAATAATCTCCCAATTTTTTCAATAATTCAATTCGTTCTTGTAAATTCATCTCGTTCTTATTAAATTGCACCAAAAATACAACACATGGCTATAAAGATCACTGACGAATGTATAAACTGCGGAGCGTGTGAACCGGAATGCCCCAACAATGCTATCTATGAAGGAGGAGTTGAATGGGCAATTTCTGATGGAACGACAATTAAAGGAACTTTTACTTTAATGGATGGCTCCGTAATGAATGCAGAACAGCGTAATCCTCCTGTAGCTTCCGATATTTATTATATTGTTCCAAATAAATGCACAGAGTGCCAGGGTTTTCATGAGGAGCCACAATGTGCTGCTGTATGTCCGGTGGATTGTTGTGTTCCTGACGAGGACTATCGTGAAACAGTAGATCAGCTAATGGATAAAA
>JBDSDG010000274.1:0-4261 GCA_039920685.1 Ferruginibacter sp. | reverse complement strand
ATTGATTATTTTGTTGGTCAGGCGACCAACAAAGGCGGATTGATCGGTTGAGGATGTTGAATGATTATCGAGATTGATAATTTTGTTGGTCAGGCGACCAACAAAGGCATTTGATTTTCCTAGCCGTTGTTGGTCGCCTGACCAACATCCGCGTCAAGGTTATTTAAAACAACTAAATAAATCTGATAGTTGAAGAAGATGATTAATTAGATTTTATTGCTGCAATTCCCGGCAATTCCTTTCCCTCAAAATATTCCAACAATGCTCCTCCGCCAGTAGAAACATAACTTACCTTGTCAGCATAGCCATATTTATTTACAGCAGAAACACTATCTCCACCGCCAACTAAACTGAAGGCACCATTTGCTGTAGCTTCGGCCACAGCTTTTGCAACACATCTTGTTCCGTGTTGAAATTTATCCATTTCAAAAACGCCCATGGGGCCGTTCCACAAAATAGTTTTTGAATCCATGATCACTTTTGTAAAACTGTCACACGACATTTGCCCGATATCAAGTCCCATCCAACCTTCAGGAATATTGTTGCTAAGTGAATTTGAAATTGTTGCATGTTCATCAAATTTATCTGCAATGATAGAGTCCGACGGAAGGTGAATGCAAACCCCTTGCTCATCAGCCTTCTTTAAAAGTGCTAATGCGGCATCCAGTCTTTCCATTTCACACAATGAATTACCTACATGTCCGCCTTCAGCTTTAAAAAATGTGTATGCCATTCCACCACCAATTATAATATCTGTTGCAGTGTCGAGGAGATTTTCAATGATCAGTATCTTATCAGAAACTTTTGCCCCTCCAATGATAGCAAGGAAAGGCTTTTCATTATTATGCAAAACTTTCTCTGCACTTTCAACTTCACGCTCCATCAATAAGCCAAATATTTTTTTTCCTTTTGCAAAATAATGTGCTATAATAGCAGTGGACGAATGCGCCCGGTGTGCAGTTCCGAATGCATCATTCACAAATACATCGCCAAGCTTGCTTAACTTTTCTGCAAATGCAGGATCGCCCTTTTCTTCTTCTTTATAAAAACGCAGATTTTCCAATAGCAAAACTTCACCCGGCTGTAAAGAATTACACATACTAATAGCTGTATCACCAATACAATCTTCAGCAAAAAGCACCCTGATATCCGGTCCAAGCAATTCCTGTAAATGGTTTACGAGGTGTTTAAGCGAATATTTTTCTTCCGGACCGCTTTTTGGCCTTCCAAAATGACTCATCAATATAGCAGATCCGCCTCCCTTCAAAATTGCTTTGATGGTTGGAACTGTTGCTTTCATGCGGCTATCATCGGTGATATTAAACTGATCATCTAGCGGGACATTAAAATCTACACGCACTAAAGCTTTAAGTCCCTGGAAATTGAAGTCGCTGAATGTTGACATAGATTTTTTTTAAAACTGCAAAACTGCCTGTCGGCAGAGAGGGACTACGAAGGTGCATAAGGTGTTATTCTTAGCGACCTTAGCGTCTCAGCGGTCAATATTATTATTTTATCAATCCTGCAAAGTGATGCACAGTTCTTACTAACTGTGACACATAACTCATTTCATTGTCGTACCAGCTTACAGTCTTTACCATTTGCTTATCACCCATTGTCATAACCTTCGTTTGGGTTGCATCAAACAAAGAACCAAAACGGATCCCGATCACATCACTGCTTACGATCTCATCTTCATTATAACCAAAGCTTTCATTGCTTGCAGCTTTCATCGCAGCATTGATCGCCTCAACGGTAGCAGGCTTCTCAAGAATGCTATATAATTCTGTGACTGATCCAGTGATAACAGGTACACGTTGAGCACCGCCATCAAGTTTGCCTTTCAATTCCGGTAACACAAGGCCAATGGCTTTTGCCGCACCTGTACTATTTGGAACAATATTAGCAGCTGCAGCACGGGCACGCCTCAGGTCTCCTTTCGGATGAGGAGCATCCAATGTATTCTGGTCATTTGTATAAGCATGAATGGTACTCATGATACCTGTAATAATTGTAAAACTATCATTTAAGGTTTTTGCCATGGGTGCAAGACAATTGGTGGTACAACTTGCACAACTGATAATATCTTCACTTCCATCAAGGATATTGTGATTTACGTTAAATACAACTGTCTTCATTTCACCTGTTGCCGGTGCGGAAATAACAACTTTCTTTGCGCCTGCTTTTAAATGAGCAGCAGCTTTATCTTTATCGGTAAAGAATCCTGTACTTTCAATAACAACGTCTACATCATGTGTAGCCCACGGAATTTGTCCAGGATCTTTTTGTGCATATATTTTTATTTCGTGGCCATTAACTACAATAGAATTTTCGGTTGAAGTCACCTTCTCATCAAATCTTCCCTGCGCACTATCATATTTTAATAGATGTGCCAATACCGCCGGACTTGTTAGATCATTTACAGCCACAACGTCAATTCCTTCCATATTATGGATCTGCCTGTAAACCAAACGCCCAATCCGGCCAAACCCATTGATTGCAACTTTTACTGTACTCATAACTAAAATTTGAAAGGTGATTTATTATTTGCGTGCAAAATTAAAGGATGTGAAGGAAATAAGCGAGAAAAGGTAATTATAAAACCGAATAAGGTTTAAGTAACCGGAACGACTTCTGCCATCAAAAAAGCCTTTCAATAAAGAAAGGCCTTGTAGCACGTACGGGAATCGAACCCGTGATTCCTCCGTGAAAGGGAGGCGTCTTAACCCCTTGACCAACGCGCCATTTTATTTAGGGACGGCAAAGATAACCAGATGCTCTTTTGTATCCAAAATTTTTTGAAAGTCTGTATTCCTCCTGGGTTCTATGAACTCTTGGCTTTTTGAACAGATGCCATAGATGAATTTCGTAGTTTGTGATATAATTATTTTATGACCGTTCAATGGAAAGGCATACTTCCTGCCCTTACAACTAAGTTTACTAAAAACGATAAGCTGGATCTTCCCTTGTTTAAAAAAAACCTTGAGGCACAGGTTGAGGGTGGAGTCAATGGAATTATACTGGGAGGCACACTAGGAGAGTCGAGTGTTTTATCAATAGAAGAAAAAGAACAGCTGGTAAGATTTTCGGTTGAAACATTGGAAAATAAAATACCAGTAATATTAAATATAGCAGCAGGCTCAACAAAGGAAGCGATGATGCAATCTGCCAACGCAAAAAAGTGGGGAGCATCGGGCCTGATGGTATTGCCTCCGATGCGATATAAATCAGACCACCGGGAAACGGTTACCTGGTTTAAAACCATTGCCGAAAACACTGACTTACCTATCATGGTCTATAATAACCCCGTTGATTATAAAACGGAAATATCATTGGATATTTTTGAGGAGATTCTTCAATGCAATAATATCCAGGCGGTCAAGGAATCGACCCGCGATGTGACGAATGTAACGAGGATGATCAATCGATTTGGAAAAAGGCTGAATATTTTATGCGGAGTTGATACCCTTGCATTAGAAGAACTTATACTTGGAGCTGTGGGTTGGGTTGCAGGACTGGTTTGCGCATTTCCAAAAGAGACCGTTGCGATCTATAACTTTATGCAGGAAGGAAGGGTGGAAGAAGCAATAAAAATATACCGATGGTTCATGCCTTTGCTTGAACTTGACATTCACCCTAAATTGGTACAATACATTAAATTAGCCGAAAGCAGGACTGGCCTTGGCTCCGAATTTGTGAGAGCTCCACGTTTAGTATTGGAAGGAGAGGAGAGAGAAGTTATTTTAGGGATAATTGATGAAGGAATAAAGACAAGGCCGGTTTAGGGTTTAGTGTTTAGTTTGAATATAATTATTAAGGCAATGTTTAAAGATTCAACGATTGAAGAAATAGATGCAGTAATGAATGTTGCGTGGAAGGCATTTCACATTTTTAGAAAAATGTCGCTGTCAAAACGTTCCGAATTTATGCGAAGCATTGGTAAAGAATTAGAACTGGTCACAGAACAATTGTTACCTATTTCAATGCGGGAAACAAATCTTCCAGAAGCAAGATTAAGAAATGAGATAACAAGAACTATCTTTCAATTAAACAGCTATGCATCGTTTTGCGAGAGCGGCCAATGGCTGGATGCAAGGATCGATACTGCCGTTCCAACAAGAAATCCTCCTAAACCTGATATAAGAAAAATGCTTGTCCCGCTTGGGCCAGTAGTTGTATTCGGCGCCAGCAATTTTCCCTTTGCTTATTCCACGGCCGGTGGTGATACTGCATGTGCGTTTGCTGCAGGTTGCCCGGTAAT
>JBDSDG010000273.1:0-12001 GCA_039920685.1 Ferruginibacter sp. | reverse complement strand
ATGAAACAGCCCGCGGAATCATTGATAAATTATTCTTCTCTGATAAGCGTTACGACCTGGGTGAAGTTGGCCGTTACAAGATCAACCGCCGCCTTGGATTGAATTTCCCGATCGAGAAAAAAGTACTGACAAAGGATGATATCATCGCCATCATCAAGACCCTGGTTCAATTGACCAATGGTAAGAGTGAGGTTGATGATATTGATCACTTAAGCAATCGTCGCGTTCGTACTGTGGGTGAACAATTGTATGCCCAGTTCGGTGTCGGACTTGCACGTATGGCCCGTACGATCCGTGAAAGAATGAACGTTCGTGATAACGAGGTATTTACTCCTGTTGATCTGATCAATGCGAGAACCTTATCTTCCGTTATCAATTCATTCTTTGGAACAAGCCAGTTATCCCAGTTCCTCGATCAGACCAATCCTTTAAGTGAGATCACGCACAAGCGTCGTATCTCCGCACTTGGGCCCGGCGGTTTAAGCAGGGAAAGAGCCGGATTTGAGGTTCGTGACGTTCACTATTCGCACTATGGCCGTCTGTGTACGATCGAAACGCCGGAAGGTCCAAACATTGGTTTGATCTCCACGCTTTGCGTTCACGCGAAGATCAATGACATGGGCTTCATTGAAACACCATACCACAAGGTAACTGACGGTAAGGCAGACATGAAGAAGATAACTTTCCTGAGTGCGGAAGAAGAAGATACTGCAAAGATCGCACAGGCGAATATTGATATGGATGAAAAGGGAAACTTCGTTGAAGATATGATCAAGAGCCGCCAGACTGGTGACTTCCCGATCCTTCCAAAAAAAGAAGTTGAATTCATGGACGTTGCTCCAAACCAGATCGTTGGTTTGAGTGCTTCATTGATCCCGTTCCTTGAGCATGATGATGCGAACCGTGCATTGATGGGTTCAAACATGCAACGCCAGGCAGTTCCATTATTACGCCCGGAGGTTCCTATCGTAGGTACCGGTCTTGAAGGAAAGGCCGCAAGGGATGCACGTATCCAGATCCATGCAGATGGCGAAGGCGTTGTTGAATATGTAGATGCAACAGAAATTCATGTTCGCTACAAAAGAAATGAATTACAGAAACTGGTGAGCTTTGAAGATGACCTTACCATTTATAAGATAAATAAGTTCGTTCGTACCAACCAGGAAACAACCATCAATTTGCGTCCGGCGGTTATAAAAGGCCAGAAGGTTTCGTCCGGCGATTTCTTGACTGAAGGTTATGCAACTGTAGGTGGTGAGATCGCATTAGGCCGTAATTTGAAAGTGGCATTCATGCCATGGAAAGGTTACAATTTCGAGGATGCGATCGTAATTTCTGAGAAAGTAGTGAAAGACGATTGGTTTACGTCTATTCATATCAGTGAGTTTGAAACAGAGGTGCGTGATACCAAATTGGGAGAAGAAGAACTTACACCGGATATTCCTAACGTAAGTGAAGAAGCTACCAAAGATCTTGATCAGAATGGTATCATCAGGATAGGCGCATCTATAAAAGAAGGCGATATTATCATCGGTAAGATCACTCCGAAAGGAGAAAGCGATCCTACACCGGAAGAAAAATTATTGCGTGCGATCTTCGGTGATAAAGCAGGCGATGCGAAAGATGCTTCACTGAAAGCACCAAGTGGTACTGAAGGTGTTGTTATCAATAAGAAATTATTCCAGCGTGCCAAGAAAGACAAGAATGCGAAAGTAAGAGAGAAAGCACAGTTGGATAAGATCGAAAAAACACACGAAAAGAATGAGCAGGATCTTATGGAATTGCTGCAAGGCAAACTTCAGACCTTGTTGAAAGAAAAAACAAGCCAGGGTGTTAGTAATAATTTCGGTGAAATGCTAATAGGTAAAGGCGCAAAATTCAATGCGAAGAACCTGGCTAATATCGATTTCCAGAATGTAAATCCATTGGGTTGGAGCGGTGATCATAAAACCGATGATCTTATCAATACACTATTACACAACTATAACATCAAGTTCAATGAAGAGCTTGGCCGTTATAAGCGTGAGAAATTCAATATCTCAATCGGTGATGAATTACCTGCAGGAGTATTGAAGCTTGCAAAGGTTTACATGGCTGTGAAGCGTAAGCTTAAAGTGGGAGATAAAATGGCCGGTCGTCACGGTAACAAAGGTATCGTTGCCAAGATCGTTCGCCAGGAAGACATGCCATTCCTTGAAGACGGAACCCCGGTTGATATTGTATTGAATCCACTGGGCGTACCTAGTCGTATGAATCTCGGACAGATCTATGAAACAGCACTTGGATGGGCCGGTGAGAAATTAGGTGTTCGATTTGCAACCCCGATCTTCGACGGAGCATCAGTAGACGAGATCGCTGAGAATATTGAAAAAGCAGGTTTGCCTAAATTCGGCCATACTTATTTATATGATGGAGAAACAGGTGACCGCTTCGATCAAAAAGCAACTGTAGGGATAATATATATCATCAAGCTTCACCACATGGTGGATGATAAAATGCACGCACGTTCGATCGGGCCATACAGTCTTATCACGCAACAACCATTGGGAGGTAAAGCTCAATTCGGTGGACAGCGTTTTGGAGAGATGGAGGTTTGGGCACTGGAAGCATATGGCGCATCCAACATTCTCCAGGAATTGCTTACACTTAAATCTGATGATATCATCGGAAGGGCTAAAACATATGAAGCCATCGTAAAAGGTGATAACATACCAAGAGCCGGTATTCCTGAATCATTTAATGTGTTGGTGCATGAGTTGAGGGGATTGGGTCTTGATTTGAAATTTGATTAAAGAAGTTGGGCTTTTAGCTGTTAGCTATTAGTCCAGTCTTCAAAAATTGAAATTATTTATAAAAAACAATTGCCTTCAGCTAACAGCTAAAGGCTAACAGCTAAAAGCTTTCTACAATATGGCCTTCAAAAAAGAAAATCGTCCAAAGTCCACGTTTTCTCAGATCACAATTGGTTTGGCTTCGCCCGACAGCATCCTGGAAAGAAGCTATGGCGAGGTGTTAAAGCCGGAAACCATCAACTATCGTACTTACAAACCTGAAAGAGATGGATTGTTCTGCGAAAGGATATTCGGGCCGGTAAAGGATTATGAGTGTGCCTGCGGAAAGTATAAGCGTATTCGTTATAAGGGTATCGTTTGCGACCGTTGCGGTGTTGAGGTTACAGAAAAGAAAGTTCGTCGCGAAAGAATGGGCCACATTAAACTTGTTGTTCCTGTAGTACATATCTGGTATTTTAAATCTTTGCCGAATAAGATCGGTTACCTGTTGGGAATGAGCTCTAAGAAATTAGAGACGATCGTTTATTATGAACGTTTCGTAGTTATTCAATCCGGTATCCGTACTGATAAAGGGCAGAATTATGGTGACCTTTTAACAGAAGAAGAATATTTAGATATACTGGATACATTGCCAAAGGATAATCAAATGCTTCCAGATGAAGATCCGGAAAAGTTCATCGCTAAGATGGGCGCAGAAGCGGTTCATGCAATGCTTGGGCGCCTGGATCTTGATCAATTGAGCTTTGACCTGAGGAACTCCGCAGCAAATGAAACTTCACAGCAACGTAAAGCAGATGCCCTAAAGCGTCTAAGCGTAGTTGAAAGTTTCCGTGATGCAAATACTAGGATTAATAACCGTCCGGAATGGATGGTAATGCAATACATACCGGTTATTCCTCCTGAATTACGCCCCCTCGTTCCTTTGGATGGTGGCCGTTTCGCATCCTCTGATCTGAATGATCTTTATCGCCGTGTTATTATCCGCAATAACCGCTTGAAAAGATTGTTGGAGATCAAGGCACCTGAAGTTATCCTTCGTAATGAAAAAAGGATGTTGCAGGAAGCGATCGATTCATTATTTGATAATAGCCGTAAATCAAATGCTGTAAAAGCAGAAGGTGGACGTGCGCTAAAATCATTGAGTGATGTCTTGAAAGGAAAGCAGGGACGTTTCCGCCAGAATTTGTTGGGTAAGCGTGTCGATTACTCCGGCCGTTCTGTTATCGTGGTAGGCCCTGAATTAAAAATGCATGAGTGCGGACTTCCAAAAGATATGGCTGCAGAATTGTTCAAGCCATTCATCATTCGTAAACTTATCGAAAGAGGTATCGTTAAAACGGTAAAGAGTGCACGCAAATTAGTTGATAAGAAAGAAGCGATCATCTGGGATATCCTGGAGAATATATTGAAAGGGCATCCTGTTATGTTGAACAGGGCTCCGACACTTCACCGGCTGTCAATACAGGCTTTCCAGCCGAAACTGATCGAAGGTAAAGCCATCCAGTTGCACCCGTTGGTAACTACCGCCTTCAACGCGGATTTCGATGGTGACCAGATGGCTGTTCACGTTCCATTAAGTAACGCTGCAATATTGGAAGCCCAGTTATTGATGCTTTCTTCTCACAACATTTTGAACCCGCAGAATGGTACTCCGATCACCCTTCCTTCACAGGACATGGTTCTTGGATTGTATTATATCACAAAGGGCAAGAAAACAATTGGTGAAGACATCGTAAAGGGTGAAGGAAAAGCTTTTTATTCTTCTGAAGAGGTGATCATAGCTTACAATGAGAAGCAGATCGATCTTCATGCAAATATCAGGGTAAGGGTTAATTGGCGTAATGCTGATGGATCACTTACTTACAAATTAATTGAGACAACTGTGGGAAGAGTGATCTTCAACCAGTTTGTTCCAAAGGAAGTTGGGTTTATAAATGCATTGCTTACTAAAAAGGCATTGCGTGAAATCATCGGTGATATCATCAAATGGACAAGCGTTCCGATCACCGCTAAATTTTTGGATGATATTAAAACACTGGGATACCGCATGGCATTCCGTGGTGGATTATCATTTAACATCAATGACCTGATCATCCCGGCCGTTAAGGCGCAGCTTGTGGAAAATGCCCAGGGTGAAGTTGCCGAGGTTTGGGATAGCTATAATATGGGCTTGATCACAAACAATGAGCGCTACAACCAGATCATTGATATCTGGAGCAGGGTGGATACGAAAGTAACGGAAACGCTTATTCGTGAATTGGCAATTGATAAACAAGGATTCAATTCCGTTTATATGATGCTTGATTCCGGTGCCCGTGGCAGTAAGCAGCAAATAAAGCAGCTTGCAGGATTGAGGGGATTGATGGCTAAGCCAAGAAAATCAGGCTCTTCAGGTTCCGAGATCATTGAGAACCCGATCCTCGCGAACTTTAAAGATGGATTGAGTGTATTGGAATATTTTATCTCTACACACGGTGCCCGTAAAGGTCTTGCCGATACAGCGTTGAAAACAGCTGATGCGGGTTACCTTACACGAAGGTTGGTAGACGTTGCACAGGACGTTGTTATCAATGAAGAGGATTGCGGAACATTGCGTGGTATCGCAGCCCAAGCCTTAAAAGACAATGAAGATATCATTGAACCATTGGCAGACAGGATCGAAGGACGTACTTCCCTGCACGATGTATTCAATCCTTTAAATGATGAGTTGATTTTATCAGCAGGCGAGGAGATCAGTCCTGAGCAGGCTAAAAAAATTGACGAGATCGGTATCGATACAGTTGAGATACGTTCAGTACTTACCTGTGAAAGCAAGCGTGGAGTATGTGTAAAATGTTATGGTAAGAATCTTGCTTCCGGAATATTGGCGCAACGCGGTGATGCAGTTGGTATCATTGCAGCACAATCGATCGGAGAGCCGGGAACACAGCTTACACTACGGACTTTCCACGTAGGTGGTGTTGCGGGATCTGCTTCTGTTGAATCTTCTCTCTATGCTAAATTTGACGGAACATTGCAATTTGATGGCTTACGTACAGTAAGTACAGAAAATGACGCAGGTAAAAAGATACAGGTTGTTATCGGTCGTACCGGTGAGATCCGTAACCTTGATGTAAAATCTGACCGCATGCTTAACACCATGCATATACCTTACGGTGCTTTGCTGAATGTTAAGGACGGACAAAAAGTTGCTAAAGGCGATGTGATCTGCACTTGGGATCCATACAATAACGTTATCGTTGCAGAGGTGAACGGTGCGGTGAAATTTGAAGCTGTTATCGAAGGTATCACTTACCGTGATGAAGCGGATGAGCAAACAGGTCACAGGGAAAAAGTGGTTATTGAAACAAAAGATAAGACCAAACTTCCATCTATTCACGTGGAAGGAAAAGATAAAAAAGTTTATAACCTACCGGTAGGATCGCACATTGTTGTTGATGAAGCAGAAGTGGTGAAGAGTGGACAGGTACTTGTAAAAATTCCGAGGATATTAAGCAAACTTAAAGATATTACGGGAGGTCTTCCGAGAGTTACAGAATTATTTGAAGCAAGGAACCCAAGTAACCCTGCGGTAGTTTGCGAGATCGATGGTGTTGTAACATTTGGTGCGATCAAGCGTGGTAACAGGGAGATCATTGTAGAAGCTAAAGATGGGGTTGTTCGCAAATACCTGGTTCCATTAAGCCGCCAGATCCTGGTGCAGGATGGTGACTTCGTAAAAGCCGGCGCTGCTTTGAGTGATGGACAAACGTCTCCTGCAGATATTCTTTCTATCAAAGGACCATTTGCAGTACAGGAATATGTAGTGAATGAGATTCAGGAGGTTTACCGTTTGCAAGGTGTGAAGATCAATGACAAACACATTGAAGTGATCGTTCGCCAGATGATGCGTAAAGTAACCATCGAAGATGCCGGAGATACTAAATTCCTTGAAGGAGATACTGAAGACAGGCTGGATTTCAACATGGAAAATGATTATATCTATGATAAGAAAGTGGTGACAGATCATGGTGAAAGCGGTAAGCTTAAGCCTGGACAGATCGTTACACTTCGTGATGTAAGGGAAGAGAATTCTGTATTAAGAAGAGCTGATAAGAAATTAGTTGAATTCAGGGATGCACATCCTGCAACGTCTTCGCCATTGTTGCTTGGTATCACAAAAGCCTCATTGGGAACACAAAGCTGGATATCAGCTGCTTCGTTCCAGGAAACAACCAAAGTATTGAGCTCGGCTGCAATACAAGGTAAGACCGATCCAATGCTTGGGTTGAAAGAGAACGTTATCACCGGACACCATATTCCTGCAGGTACAGGCTTACGTGAGTTTGAGAATATGATCGTAGGTAGCAAAGAAGAGTATGAGTTGTTGATGACAACCAAGGAAGCGATGAGCTTTGATGAAGAAGAATAATAATTTGAAAATGTGACGATGTTTTTAAAATAGTTAAAGGAGTAAAGATGCAGATCTTGCTCCTTTTTTTTATCCTCCATTTGGATAATTAGGTATGTTCTTCCCTAAATAAATATCTCTTTCTCCAACTAATATACCGTTTTCATTTTCAAGTTTAATAAGGCCATTGCCTCCACGTTGCTGGCTATTATGTTCTTTTCGTTTCTCAGCGGTTAGAAACGGATCATCATTGAAAATGAATTCATCGATCCAATACTCATTTATGCCAGGCTCTTTAATGGTTGGATGAATGTGTTTTACAGTAGTTGAATTTGGATAGGATGCCGGTTTTAATGTATAGAATTTATACTGTCCTTTTTCATTGGTCTTCATCCAGCCTCGAATGTATCCCTGGCGTTTCGCCCAACCTTTTTCATTATACTTATTGCTGTATTTCCCGCTTTGATCTGTGTGATAAATGAAAAGTATTACATCTTTAGCAGGGGTTTTACCATCGTATTGATAAATCGTTCCGCTGATCATCATTTTGGGACCAGTTTCATTAAAATCAGGTAAAGTGTCTATCCAGGAGAGTTTATCTAATTGAACGGGGCTTTCAAAAATGGCTTCACATCCTTCACAACCGCCACCAACATTGCCATTCGTACGTTCTTTTTGTGAATTGTTTTGAGAGCATGCACTGAGTGTTGACAATATAGATATAATAAGTACTGATATTGATGATCTCATATTTTGATGTTTTACAATGTAAATATGGGATATGTATAAGCACAATTAAAATCATTTACACATACAGCGCTCATTTCTTGATGAATGGAAAATGCAGGTTGTCATGGGAAACCAACTGTTCCTGTAATCTGTTTTACGATATGGATTGTGTACTTTTATTTTGACATATGCACAACGCAGCATTTTTTATAAAGTATAAACTGCATCACCTTATTTTATGGCTGTTGTTGTTTGGACTATGGTTTTTTTTCCGGCATGATGATTATGTTGTTGAATCCACGGCATTTAAAGTAACATTGATCAAGGTGGTTGACCTTGCATTGATGGTTTATATCACCAATTATTTACTGATCCCCTTTTTACTTTATAAGAAAAGATATTTTTTGTTTGCTGTTATCTTTTTGATGATGATCATTTTAAGCAGTATTGGCAAAATGTATCTCTTAGGGCATCTCACTAATAATCCTGCATTAACGAATTTAGCGGGTAATTTGAAAGGCAGGATATATGATAATGTGATCCCACATTTTTTCCTTGTCACTGCCGGGGCTGCATTTAAACTTGTGTCTGACCATGCAAAAATGCAGCAGCAAATGATAGAAGTTATTAAAGAAAGGTCCAAAGCCGAGCTGGATTTTTTAAAGTCCCAGATCAATCCTCACTTTCTTTTTAATTCGCTGAATGGAGTTTATTTTCTGATTGAAAAATCAAATCTTGCAGCAAGAAATGCATTACATAAATTCTCCGATATGCTACGCTACCAGCTATATGAAATGAACGGTGATATAATACCTGTTGAAAAGGAGATTAAGTATTTGGAAGATTATGTGGACCTTCAAAAGCTTCGAAAAGATGAACACTACATTGTACATTTTAATTGTTCACCACAGGTAAAAGGCTTTACCATCCCGCCTTTATTGCTGATCCCATTTGTTGAAAACGCCTTCAAGCATATATCTCATAACATTCATCAAATGAATTCAATTACGATTGAAATGGCAATGGAAGGCAGAGATTTCCGGTTCAATGTGATCAATTCAAAAGATAAAGATGGGACCACGGAGCAGCACGGTGGAATAGGGTTAAGCAATGTGATCCGAAGATTAGGGCTTTTATATCCTGGCAAACATGAATTGAAAATAAACAATGAAGCAGAAAAGTTTTCAATAAATTTAAAGATCAATATTTAAGCGATGAATATTAATTGTATGATCATTGATGATGAGCCTTTGTCGAGAAAAGGCCTGAAAGAATACATTGCAGATATTGATTTTCTGGAATTGGTGGCAGAATTTGACAACCCGTTAGCTGCAACAGAAATTTTGCCCGAAATTCAACTGTTGTTTCTTGATATACAAATGCCAAAGATCACCGGGCTTGATTTTATAAAGACACTTAAGGATCCCCCGCTAATAATTTTTACAACTGCCTACCCACAATATGCGCTGGATGGCTTTGAACTAAATGCGCTTGATTACCTTGTAAAACCCATCTCATTTGATCGATTCTTAAAAGCAGCTATGAAAGCACGTGAGTTCTATGAAGTAAGGCAGAGGAATACATCGGAAAAAATGGATGCGGATCCATCAGCAGGATATTTTTTTATTAAGGCAGACAATAAACTGGTAAAGATATTTCTAAATGATATTTTATTTGTTGAAGCCTTGCAGAACTATGTAACCATACAAACTGTTTCTAAAAAGTTTATAAGCTATCTGACATTCAGATCCGTTGAAGCGTATTTACCAGCTGATAAATTCATCAAAGTGCACAAATCCTTTATCATAAGTGCTGCAAAAGTGGATAGCATCGAAGGGAATGACATTCGTATCGGGCAATACCATGTTCCCATCAGCCGAACCCTGAAAGATGATGTGATGGAACGGCTATTAAGCGGAAAATTCCTGAAACGATAACAATTGGTGCATCATTTTTAAATATAAAATCTTTCCGTTAAGCCTTTCCTAAAACTATATTTTAAAATATGCGTTATTCACGTTTGTATTTATCTTGCCGCAAATTAAAAATAGATTAATGAAGAATAATTTATCCTTGATGTTAAACGTGGTTTTGTTGCTGGCTGTTGGGATCCTCTATTATTTACACTTTTCTGAGAAAGCTCCTGTTACAAAAAAAGTAAAAATGATTTCTACAAGTACTGCTGCGAATCCGGTAAATTCCACAAGTATCGCTTATGTCGAGTTAGATTCCCTTTATGAGAACATAACTTATATTAAAACCAAGAGAAAGGAATTAGAAGCAGAACAAAAGGCTATCGAAAATGAATGGGAAAATAGCTATAAAGGACTGGAGGCAAAAAAGAATAATTTTTTAAAGAAAGGATCGGCCATTACACAGGATATGGCACAACAATTCCAGGGGGAGCTATTGCAGGAACAGCAGCAGGTTGATGAAAAGAAACAAGCTTCAGCACAGCGATTGAATGAAAAGAACTATAAATTCATGGATGATATTCAAAAAAAACTGAAGGATTTCCTTACTGATTACAATAGCGAAAGAAATTACAAATACATTTTTACCACAGGCACCGGGCTCGATTATATGGTGTATAAAGATTCTACCCTTAACATTACAAATGATGTGATATCAGGTATGAATGAAAAAATGGGATCCACTGCCAAACAATAATGTAAATAGAATTATTTATCTTGAACCCGTTCGTTTGACGGGTTTTTTTATTTCATTACATTTACCAAGTATCAACTAAAAAAATTATATGGCAGAAGCAACCAGTACATTTAAACCCGCCCTAGGATTATTCGATGCTACTATGATCGTCGCCGGTTCTATGATCGGCTCAGGTATTTTTATCGTAAGCGCAGATATCACGAGGAATGTTGGAAGTGCAGGTTGGCTGATAGCGGTATGGCTCATCACCGGTTTCATGACGTTGACAGCTGCATTGAGTTATGGTGAATTAAGTTCCATGTTTCCAAAAGCCGGTGGACAGTATGTGTATTTAAAAGAAGCATTCAATCCTCTTGCAGGATTCTTGTACGGATGGAGTTTTTTCGCAGTTATTCAAACTGCTACCATAGCAGCAGTAGGGGTGGCGTTTAGCAAATTCCTTGCATATCTTGTTCCATCCCTGGGGCCGGAAAATATTATAGCAGACCTTGGCCTTGTTACCATAAATGCAGGGCAGTTGGTCTCTATTGCCTTAATTATATTTCTCAGCTATATTAATACAAAAGGGATCCAGGGAGGAAAAATGATCCAAACGAGCTTTACTGTGGTTAAATTATTATCTCTTTTTGGATTGATTGTTTTTGGACTATTGATCGCAGCAAAAACAGAAATATGGAATGCAAACTGGGCGGATGCATGGACCATGAGATCCATGAATACAGATGGCAATGTAATCGGTGGTGTGGCCGGAAGCGCAATATTAGGGGCAATCGCAGCATCGATGGTAGGTTCTATATTTAGCAGCGACGCATGGAATAATGTAACATTCATTGCAGGTGAAGTTAGAAATCCGAAAAGGAATATCGGCTTGAGCCTTTTCTTAGGAACCCTGATCGTTACACTTATCTATGTTGCGGCAAATATTATGTATATAAGTGTTTTACCGTTAAGCGAAATTGCATCTGCACCCCAGGACAGGGTAGCGGTTTCTGCCAGCAATGCAATATTCGGGAACATCGGAACGTATGTTATTGCTGTAATGATCATGATCTCAACCTTTGGATGTAAAAATGGATTGATACTTGCCGGCGCACGTGTTTACAACGCAATGGCAAAGGATGGTTTATTCTTTAAGAGAGCTGCACTATTGAATATTCATGGCGTTCCTGAATTTGCATTGTGGACACAATGCGTAGTTGCTTCGCTGTTATGCCTTAGTGGAAAATACGGCGATCTGCTTGACATGATCTCATTTGTTGTTGTAATGTTTTATGCATTGACCATCCTGGGAATATTTGTTCTTCGGAAGAATCGGCCGCAAGCTGAAAGGCCTTACAAAGCATTTGGTTATCCGATTTTACCTGCCATCTATATTTTAATGGCTATCACATTCTGTGTATTGCTGATAATCTACAAACCT
>JBDSDG010000272.1:0-16576 GCA_039920685.1 Ferruginibacter sp. | reverse complement strand
ATTACCGGGGATCATGCTATTCAATTAGCCTGTGTAGGAAGCAATCCCATACCGGTGTTGGAAGATCTTGCAAATGACAAGAAATTCAAAGGGAAATTGATCGTGGATGTAACGGAAGTATTATTCTTTTCAACATCGCACGGAAACCTTGAAACCCCTGATAAGAATTTAAAGTTCTATAAAGATCTGAGCCCGGCACAAAGGGCCAGCACTGAAATTGATCATTTATTGGAATCAAAAATTGTTTTCCTGGATAAGGACCGGCTTTCACTGAACGCCCAAATGGCAAACCTAAGAATACCTAACAGGCCTGGTGTGTTTGAATTCCCTATTTTTCCACCAGACTTCGGTCGGGTGAAACCTAACAGGCAGGAGTACATGACGGAAAGATTTGAAAAAGATACTATACAAATAAACCAGGTAAGAGGTATATGGGATTTTTTCCGCAAGATGAGCAAAGAACCTCCTGCGTCCGGTAAAAAACTGGATTCTATATTAGCAGTGGTCAAAGCTTGTGTAGATAAAATAAAAGCGCGTGGTGGCCAGGTGTTGTTTGTAAGAACTCCATCGAGCGGGCCGTTCTTAATGGGTGAGAAAATGGGTTATCCTCGGGAAAAATATTGGGACCGGTTGATCTCTGCCACCAATTGCGCTGGGATACATTTTGCTGACTACCCTGCAATTGATCACTTTATTTGTCCTGAATTTTCTCATTTAACACAGGGAGACGCTATAGTATTCACAAAGAATTTCATCAGGATATTAACTGAACAAAAAGGTTGGAAATTTGCGAAACCCATACACGTAAATCAATTAAACTAGCTGCGGAATATGGTATTCAATTCATACACCTTCATTGCATTCTTAATAGTTATGCTGATCCTGCATAACCTTCCGTTCTCATGGAAAGTGAAGAAGATAAACCTGCTCTTGGCCAGCTATGTTTTTTATGCTGCCTGGAACCCACCTTTCATCTTATTATTATGGCTTTCCACAGTAGTTGACTTTGTTGTAGGAAAGGCATTATATACGCAGGAAAATAAATCCAAAAGAAAATTATTACTTGTACTAAGCCTAATCGGGAACCTGGGAATGCTTTGTTTCTTTAAGTACGGTGGATTTCTATTGGATAATTTCACACACCTCGTAAATGCCATAGGCATGGATTATCATCCTGCAAAACCAAACATCATTTTACCTGCGGGGATCTCATTTTATACATTCACTACCTTATGTTATACCATAGATATGTATAAAAAGAAAAGTGAGCCTGTTAAATCATTGCTCGATTTTTCTTTGTTCGTTACTTTTTTTCCTCACCTGGTTGCTGGCCCGATCGTTCGGCCGCCACAACTTGTTCCTCAATTTGAAACGCCGCGTAAAGCATCTTCACAACAATTGATGCAGGGCTTGTTGCTGATAACACTTGGTCTGTTCATGAAAGTGGTTTTGGCTGACAGCATGCTTGCTCCCTCCGCAAATAATGTTTTTAATACCCATTCCATTTTAAAAATGTTGGATGCATGGACAGGCGTACTCGCTTTTTCGGGCCAGATATTTTTTGATTTTGCTGGATATTCTACCTGTGCAATTGGCGTTGCGGCCTGCCTGGGTTTTGTATTGCCACATAATTTTTTATATCCTTATGCGGCGATCGGCTTTTCGGATTTTTGGAGGCGGTGGCATATTACCTTATCAGCCTGGTTGAAAGATTATTTATACATTCCTTTGGGAGGCAATAGAAATGGAAAATTCCGGACCTATATAAATCTTATGATCACTATGTTGCTTGGAGGTTTGTGGCATGGTGCAAATTGGACATTCGTGGTTTGGGGAGCGTTACATGGATTATATCTCGCGGTTGAAAAGATGGTCCAGGATTTTCGAAAAGCACCGCTCCCGCTGGCTGCCGCAACAGCAGCAGTTATTCGAGATGGCCCAGGAGCTTCTACAATTAAGACAAAGACATTTTCCAATTTCATGCTTGCATTAATGACCTTCTTTTTTATCAATGTAACATGGGTTTTCTTTCGTTCACCGGATTTCAGTTCAGCATGGCAATTGTTACGTTCGATGTTTTACAGTGTACCAAAGGCAGAAGTATTGCTTACTACCTTAAGCATCATAAAAGTTTTTGTTATTATCATTTTACTTGTAGCGTGCCACTGGTTCATGCGAAATACCCGTGTACTGGTAGTTGCGGAAAAAATGCCATGGTGGTTGCTGGGCATCGTTTGGTCCTTATTGTTAGTATTATTGATCTGGAGCCAGGAGAGTAGCAGTTCATTTATTTATTTCCAGTTTTAGATAGTTCATTCGTTATCGCACTAAGCTACTCCTAAAAAGGTTTTTGTATTTATTCCGTCCTGCTTTCAATAATTAATGCCGCGTTTGAGTAAATTTTATAAATGAAGAAACAAGTTATTACGCTCTGCTTTTATTTATTGGTGCTTTGCTCCAATGCGCAGGCACAGAATATGCAGGAACCTAGAACATATCCTGTCTGGATCGAAATGATGAGTGATCCAGCCGCAAATTACTTTGATGCAGTGAAAGCATTTGAACTTTATTGGCAGGATAAAATGAAACCTCTTGAGGAGGATGAAGCAGAAAATAAAAAAAGTTCAAATAGAAGTACAGAAAAGCAGGAAAGGAAATATAAAAAACAACTGGCTTTGACGACCGTAGCGCAAAGAAACGAATTTGACAGGATCAATTATTAAATATAAAGACTGTCAACATCTTCGCTTAAAATTTTTGGCCAGGTAATCTCAATTATTTACCGCGTCTTTAACTTTTTCACCAACTTTCCTGCCGGTCTTTTTTACCGCATTTGCTGCTTTCTTTACTCCAGTTTTGGATGCATTCCATGCATCATCGATCCTTTCACCAGCCCTGTTAAAGAAATTACCTGTCCTGCTAACAGATTCTCCTTCCTCCAATCTTCTTACTTTCCCTTCCCGAACTACATCACCATTTTTTCTCACCACAACGCCACCATCGAGAGTTACATCATTATCAACATCAACATAATTATGGTCCTTATATACCTTTACTTTTTTATTCTGATAACTCACATCTCCCTCTGTTGGAACATAATTCCGGTTTTTTATAGTATCCGGGGACAATGTTATCAGTCCGGCAGTATCTGTGGTTGTATTTGAATCATCATTTGAATTTGTTGATTGCGAATCCTGGTTGTTACATGCTGATAACCACAACATCAGCATACTAACAATAATTAGATCTTTCATGAGATATTTTTTGTTTGATAGCTTTTCATTGCAAAATATTGACCAAACATTATCATATAGGGATAACCTGTATGAAAGAGATGGGTGTCAATGTATCATCTGTTTATGAGAACATTCTTTGTCGACTCGGTTTTTATATTGTAAATGTTTAAAAACCAGGTATCTATAAAATGCCTGATGTTATGGTTTCATTATTGCAGCCACATATTCTAATAATGGAACGATCAATTAATAATAGGATCTATTCCGGTACGAGTGGCCTAGTATTACCCGGTGCAAAATCATCTTTTCCACCTTCATTCAGGGATAAAAGCAGGTTATATTATTATGCATCCTTGTACAACAGTATTGAGATCAACAGTTCTTTTTATAGGCCGCCTATGATCTCAACAATTCAAAAGTGGGCGGGAAGTGTTCCGGAAGATTTTCAATTTACTTTTAAGCTTCCAAAATATATAACACATGCTAAAGGCCTGAATTTTATAGGAGCAAATGTATTCTCATTTATAGACACGATAAATTATATTGGCGATAAACAAGGATGTATACTGGTTCAGTTTCCCCCTGGCTTGAAGATCGGTTTATTGAGCCAGGTAGAAAAGCTTTTATATACCCTTGGTAAATCAGGCATGGAGAAGAGGTGGAAGATTGCCGTGGAATTTCGTGATTCCGGATGGTATGATGACATCACATTAGATCTGCTAAAAAAGTTCAATGCCAACCTGGTGGTACACGATCTACCGTCTTCGTGTACTCCTTTACGTGAATACCCCGGTGATATTTCTTACATTCGCTTGCATGGCCCGGGAGGACGATACCGGGGAAGTTATGATGAAAGTTTTTTAACTACTTATGCCTTGTATATAAACGAGCTTAGGGATAGTGGTAAAGCGGTGTATTTCTATTTTAATAATACAATGGGAGATGCAATAAATAATCTGAACAGGCTTAATCAGCTGGTAAAAGCAGAAAGAAAAGTTCGTTGTATAATGTTGCCTGATGAATTGTTCTGAAACTAACTGACAAATAACGGCTAGAACAATCCAAACAAAGTTGAATCGATCTTATTTATGATCTGTCCAAGGTCCTCTTCATTTTCAGCAAACTTATTTATATCCGCGTCTATGATCAATAAAGGGCCTTCTTTATAGCTTTCTATCCAGGAATTGTACAATTCATTTAATTTCTTTAAATAATCGAGGCGAATGTTCTCTTCGTATTCTCTTCCTCTTTTTTGAATTTGCCCAACGAGTGTGGGTACGGATGCTTTTAAATATATCAACAGGTCTGGTGGCTTCACCATGGTTTTCAGTGTTTCAAAGAACCGGTAATAATTATCAAAATCTCTTTTACCCATCAGTCCCATATCATGAAGGTTTGGAGCAAAAATATTTGCATCTTCATAAATGGTCCTGTCTTGAATAATGGTTTCTGTACCTCTTTGTATCTCAAGTAACTGGTTAAGCCTGCTGTTTAAAAAGAATATCTGTAGATTAAAACTCCATCGCGGCATATCTTCATAAAAGTCATTGAGGTAAGGATTGTGATCAACGTCCTCGAATTGTGGTATCCACTTGTAATGCTTGCTAAGCATTTCCGTTAATGTCGTTTTGCCAGCACCAATATTTCCTGCAATTGCAATGTGTTTTGGTCTTTTTGTTTTTGCCATCCGTTATAATTTTCTCGCTACGAATGTATTGAATTAAAATCCACCCGAAACTGTTTTTTTTATTTTCAGGAGAAATAGTTCAGGCCCATTGCCTGCCTCACAATTGCCATTGTATTGGCTGCGCTTTTCCTGGCTTTGAGTGCACCTTTTTCCATAACATCAGAAAGGTATTTTTGATCGTTCAGTATTTCAACAGTGCGCTCCCTGATCGGTTGAATAAACTTCACCATGTCCTCACCTAATTGCTTTTTCAATTCTCCATAACGGATCGTACGATTATTAAATTCTGTTTGCTGTTGTTTAATGAAATCTTCATTGCTCACAAGGGTCATGATCTGGAAAATGTTCTGAATATAGTCCGGCATCAATGAATTCATTTCTGTTGGACCACCATCTGTCTTAGCCTTCATTATTTTCTTACGGATCGTATCATCATCATCTGCCAGGTATATCGTTGCATTTTGATTTTCGCTTTTACTCATCTTTCCTGTTCCATCTAGCGAAGGTACTTTTATCAATTCCTGGCTATAATTAAAAGCAGCCGGTTCAGGAAAGACATTTCCATACCTGTGATTAAAACGGTTTGCAAAATTCCGGGACATCTCCAGGTGTTGTTCCTGGTCCTTACCAACAGGAACATAGCTGGCCCTGTGAAGCAGGATATCAGCTGCCTGCAATACAGGATAAGTAAGCAAGCCTGCATTTACATTCTCAGGATTTAATCTCACTTTCTCTTTGAAAGTAACTGTCTTTTCCAATTCACCTTTATAAGCAAGCATGTTAAGATACAGGTACAATTCAGATGTTTCAAAAACATGGCTTTGACAAAAGACCGCAGCCTTTTCCGGATCAAGTCCGCAGGCGATGTTTTCTGCCAGTACGCGCTGAACATTTCCTTTTAACCCACTGGTATCCGGATGAGTTGTAAGAGAATGCAGATCCGCTACCATAAAATAGCATTCAAATTCATCCTGCAACTTTATGTAATTCTTTATCGCACCAAAATAATTTCCCAGGTGCAAAAACCCGGTTGGCCGGATCCCACTCATTACAATATTTTGTGGGATAGCCGTATCGGTGATAACTGTCTCTGCTCTTAGATTCATTCTGTATAAATAAGGTGGCGAAGATAATAAAACTGGATGCAACTGTTGATCGGTACGTTATTCACGCCTTTCATATAAAATTGATAGCCGGCTGTGATATGAATCCATTATTTTTGTTTTATGGAGATCAATGACGCATTAATAGACAAGCTTGCAATGCTTTCCAGGCTTCATTTTGACCAGGCAGAAAAGGTTGCCATCCGTCATGACCTTCAAAAAATGATCGGCTTCATTGATAAATTAAACGAGCTCGATACCACAGGCGTAGAGCCTTTGATGCATATCAGCAATAACATTAACGCATTACGCGAGGATGAGGTGGTACAAATCTACAGCAGGGAAGAAGCCTTGCTCAATTCACCATTAAAAGATGAGCAGTTCTTTAAGGTCCCGAAAGTTATTTCAAAATAACTGTTTGTTTAGCCTTAAGTAAAAAATATAATATGGAAGGGATCATTCATTTAGAACAAATTCGAAAAAGTTACTTTTTAGGAAAGCAGGAATTACCAGTGCTAAAAGGTATAACGCTCGATATTTTAAAAAATGAATACGTTGCGTTGATGGGTCCGAGTGGTTCCGGCAAATCTACATTGATGAATATTTTAGGTTGCCTTGATTCTCCTACAGGTGGCAGGTATATTTTAAATGGAAAGGACGTGAGCAGAATGCCAGATGATGACCTGGCTGCTGTGAGGAACAAGGAGATCGGCTTTGTTTTTCAACAATTCAATTTACTTCCCAGGCTTACTGCTGCGGAAAATGTTGCATTACCATTGATCTATAGCGGGGTTTCAAAAAAAGACCGTACTGAGCGTGCTGCAGCAGTTTTAAACAAAGTGAAACTTGATGACCGCATGCATCATAAGCCAAATGAACTGAGCGGTGGCCAATGTCAGCGTGTAGCAATTGCAAGGGCACTCATCAACGATCCTGCAATCATCCTGGCTGATGAGCCTACCGGAAACCTCGATTCAAAAACGTCTTATGAGATCATGAATATCCTGGGAAAGATACATGCTGATGGAAATACCGTGATCCTGGTTACACATGAAGAGGACATATCCCTTTTTGCACGCCGGATAATCCGTTTAAAAGATGGGGTTGTAGAAACAGACAGGATCAACAATTCTCCTTCTATCATTGAACCAATAACTGCAATCATCGATAATTTCTAAAAAATTCACAACATTAATAATGGCGTTTAAAATCTATACAAAGACCGGCGACCTTGGTAAAACAAGCCTGATCGGAGGAACAAAAGTTCCCAAAAGCCATTTGCGTATTGAGAGTTATGGAACAGTGGATGAATTAAATTCTTATATCGGTTTGATCAATGACTTGATACAGGATGAGCATTCCAAAAATATCCTGAGAGAGATCCAGGACCGTCTCTTCACAATTGGCTCTTCACTCGCTTCTGATCATAATAAAGAACCCAGGATGAAAATACCGGACCTGTACGAGGAGGATATTTTACTCCTTGAAAAAGAAATAGATTCAATGAACGAAGCGTTGCCCGAGATGAGATCATTTGTGTTACCAGGCGGCCATGTTACCGTTTCTACGATCCATATTGCCCGGTGTGTTTGCAGGCGGGCGGAGCGGATATGCGTTCACCTTCAACAGGAAAATTTATTTGTGGATCCTCTTGTTATCAAATACCTGAACCGTTTAAGCGATCATCTTTTTTTGCTTTCTCGTTACGTCGCCCGGCTTTTAAACGTTCCCGAAATTCCATGGAAGCCCCGCGTCAAGCCTTAATTTTTCTTGCTGGCAACATCTGGTTTGAATGCCCCCTGTGCCTGCGTAGGATTTTTTTCATTGTAACCTTTTTTAACGTCGTCATCTGAGACCGTTTGCTTTTTCAGGTCTTCAACGCTTTCAGTTTTTAATTTTCCCTTGTTTTTATCTTTATTTTGTTTCATTATTTTTATTGGTCTGCTTAAAATATTGTGCCAACAAATTCTTAAGGAAAAACGGGAAATAAGTGTCAGGGCTTTATCTTTATAGCTATGGACAAACCAATTGATAATACAACACACCTGCCTTTTTACCTCAAGGTTTCCCAGATAATTATCGGGCTCACTGCATTTGTATATATTCTGTTTATTGGCCAGGATATTATCCTGCCATTGATATATGCTACCATACTCGCGGTACTTTTAAATCCGTTTGTAAACTATTTATGTAGAAAAAGATTTAATCGTGTCCTGGCAATTCTTACGGCGATGTTGCTCGCCCTGATCATTGTTGGTGCACTAATATACTTCATATCATCACAGGCTACGATGTTCAGTGATACTTTTCCTGAAGTGAAAGCAAAACTTAATGTGCTTTTTGGGCAGATCACCAGTTGGGTATCTGATACTTTCAACGTAAGCACTTCTAAAGTTAAACAGTGGGTGAATAATGCCAAAGGCGAAAACATGAAGAATAGTTCTGTAGTGATCGGTCAAACGATCAGTACGATCGGAGGTGTGCTTGTAATGTTATTCCTGCTGCCAGTATATATTTTTATGATACTGTTTTATAAGCCTTTACTGTTAACCTTTATCAGCATGCTCTTTCCGCGTGACAAACATGCAATGGTCGTGGAAGTGCTAACAGAAACAAAATCACTGGTTCAGAATTACCTGATTGGATTACTATTGGAGGCTGGTATCGTTGCTGTCTTGAACGCTGCCGGGCTTTTAATACTCGGTATTGAATACGCGATCTTGTTGGGAATATTAGGAGCACTCCTAAATCTCATACCCTACGTTGGTGGGATAGTAGGAATTGCTATGCCTATGGTGATCGCACTTGCAACGAAGCCGGCAGAATATGCTTTGTATGTTTTTGCTGTTTATATCCTTGTTCAATTCATCGATAATAATTTCCTGGTACCAAAGATCGTTGCATCTAAGGTGAAAATAAATGCGCTGGTATCCATCATCGTTGTATTGGTTGGCGGGGCATTGTGGGGTATTCCGGGAATGTTCCTATCTATACCGCTTACTGCCATTCTGAAGGTGATGTTTGATCGAATCCAGCCATTAAAACCATGGGGTTTTTTGTTGGGCGATACCATGCCTTCTATCGTTACCTTCAAATTTAACAGGCCAAAGAGAGCCATAAAGAAACCTGCCGTATAATTCGAATTTGATTTTTTCATCTTGCTGAATATATCTATTTTTGCAGCCCTTTATCAAAAGCATTAAAGCTGGAAGTAAATAACAAAACCATGTCGGGGTAGCTCAGCTGGTTAGAGCATCGGATTCATAACCCGAAGGTCGGCAGTTCAAGTCTGCTCCCCGATACTTTTTTGGACACCAGGTGTTCGTTTAAAATGAATGCTAAAGATTTTTCATCAATTGCATTGCCTTTTAATTTAATATCCTCGATTTTTTGTCTTTTTTAGACAGCTCTTTTTTGCCATTGAAATAGATCAGCATGAATGCTGTTCCCTCGAATCAGCGAATGCTTTTTAAAAATGATGGCTGTGTCGAGATACAATTTACTTATCCCGCGTATTATATAGTTCCATAATGTTTTTATCAAGACCAAGACCATTGAACATTAAACTAATAATTCCTAATAAAGGCTAAGTCAAAAAATACTATTTTTGATCAATTAAAACAATAAATTAAGCCACATAAAATGGACACCTTACAACAGAAAGAAACACTGAATTATTTTGAAGAATATGCAAAAGACTGGAAAGAGAAAGCGTCCGGTCAAAAGCCTTCCAAGGTTAATGTGATCAACCAACGAAATGGTTATGTTCTTGAAGTAATAAACTCGCATCCTGACATTCAAAAAACACTCGATGTTGGTTGTGGCACAGGTGAATTGGTTCATGAAATTGCCAAATTGAATATTAATGCTGTAGGAGTCGACTTTTCCAGCGAAATGATCAGGCTGTCAAAAGAAATTGCGGATGGAGAAAATCTAACTAATGCAGAATTTATCTGTTCGTCTATTTTTGAATTTGATACACCGGACAATTCATTTGACCTGATCTCTGCCAATGGATTCCTTGAATATATATCATATACCCAATTCGATGCATTTTTAGCATATGCATGTAAAATCCTTAAACCAAATGGCTCAATTGTTTTGGGGTCGAGGAACAGGTTATTCAATCTTTTGTCGATGAATCAATATACAGCTAATGAAATAACCAATCACCATGTTGAAAAGCTGTTAAACGAAGCCATGATTATCGCTAACATGAAAGAGCCTGCTGAGCTTTTGAATATTGATACAGTTCCACTGGAAGAGCCCGGACAAACTCATGCAAATACTGGAATAGATGTATCAACAAGATTCCAGTTCACTCCTGCACAATTGGTGAATATGCTTGATGCAAAAGGATTTAAGGTAAAAGGATTATGTCCCATTCATATTCATGGTGTAATTCCATCATTTGCATCCGGTCATAAAGAAACCCATTTCCAGGTATCGAATTTATTAAGTGCAGTCGGGAATGACGACAAGGCCTCAAGAAATAAACTGATCCCACTTGCTTCTTCCTTTATGATACATGCTTCAAAAAGTTAAGCTATGGCAAGTAATGTATCCATCATCATGTATCATTACGTGCGTGACTTAAAGCATGGCCCGTTTAACCAGATTAAAGGATTGGATATTGAGGGGTTTAAGGGACAAATAGAGTATCTCGGTAGGCATTATAAGTTCATAACAATGGATGAACTTATAGATAGCATTGATAATAATGGTGACCTGCCACCTAAAAGTATATTGCTTTCTTTCGATGACGGATATTTTGATCATTTTAATAACGTTCTCCCCGTTCTTTCAAAGCTTAAGATCCAGGGATCATTCTATCCACCGGCTAAAGCAATTCTTAACAACGAAGTACTTGATGTGAATAAAATACATTTCACCCTGGCTTGCGTAGCTGATAAGGCAATCCTGGTTGAAGAAATATTTAAAAAGCTGGATGAATACAGGGTTCAATTCCGTTTAGAAAATAATGAAGCGTATTATCAAAAACATGCTGTTGCCAGTCGCTACGATTCGGCGGAAGTGAAATTTATAAAATATATGCTGCAGGTTATATTGCCGGAAGAATTACGGTTGATCATCTGCCATTATCTCTTCAATAAGTATGTATCAATGGATGAATCCGGATTTAGTCAGCAATTATATATGAACATTGTTCAGTTGAAAGAATTAAAAGATCATGGAATGCACATCGGCAGCCATGGATACAACCATTACTGGCTTGGCTCTCTCTCACCAGAAAAACAACAACTGGAAATAAAAAAATCATTGGAATTTTTACAACAGATCGGCTGTGATCTCAATCGTTGGACTATGTGTTATCCATACGGAAGCCATAATAATGATACCATCAATATTTTGCGGGAAAACCATTGTAAACTCGCATTAACTACTAAAATAAACGTTTCCACTCCTGGTAAATCAAACAGGTTTCAATTACCACGCCTGGATACAACTGATGTTCCTATTCATGCAGATGATTTGCCCAACAAATGGTTCGCGCAGGCCTGACATTCAGTTTAATACTTACACATTCAAACTATGGTTGTATGTCTTTCAAATTAAACTGCAATAATTCCAAAAGATAATTTCATTATTCAACCCTCCGTAAAACGGTTTTACTTCATTATCAATGTTTTGTGGAATAAAATGCTTTAGGGAGACCTACAATCGAGGAAAGGAAAGCCATTTGCTTTCGAAAATTTTCAATATGTCAATAACGGGGATTTATGAATAATGAAAATTCAGCAAAAGGTGTCACAGATTATGAAAAATCTCTCAGCAGTCTTTTTAATAGACCATAGTACCGGGAAAGTGATGCATGAATCGCTTTTTCATGATCAATATATCCATCTTTTCAAAAGAAACTCCTACTTTTGCGCACAAATAGCAACTGAAGCAAGTTTTTCTTAAATTTCTCCCGGTTCGGATAACCTCTTGTCATGACTGGCACCCTTGCCACAAAGCTGGCCTATCAGCACTTGGACTACTTTTAAAAAATACTTAATTCATAACCTGTTTTTAAGCCTTGGAAAGTAAAAATGCCTCATAATCATCAATATGTTTAAATAACTATTGTGACTAAGAAAGGCGAAGCCATGGATTATATAATGTACACTCCATCCATTATCCTATGTAAAGCATTTAAAGTATCAGGATGCTTATACGATTAATTGTAAATTTTTTGCCTATGTCACGTTTAAAAAATGATTTTGTATTAATAGCGATCCTGTTATTGATGGCCTTCAATTTTAATTCATGTACAGCCTCCAGGAAAGTAGTATACCTGTATGATCTTAAGGATACTACAGCCGGAAATTTCAGAACAGCGCAATCAGGATTTGAAAATCTTATCCAAAAAAATGACCTGCTCTGGATAACCGTTGGAGGAAGCAATATTGCCGATCTGGTTGTTATAAACTCTGCAAGCGGGGTTGCTGCCGGGACCGGTTTGTCGAGCCAAACCACAGGGAATACTTCAACAGGTTATATGGTAGAAGCTGATGGCAATATTAAATTACCTTTCCTGGATAAGGTGAAAGCTGAAGGGTTAAGCCGATTGCAACTAGAAGCATCCATAACCGAAAAACTAATGGATTATACAAAGCATCCGGTAGTGAATGTTCGGTTTTTAAATTATAGTTTTTCGGTAATTGGTGAAGTTATCAGGCCGGGCAGATTTAATATGTCAACCGAGCGTACTACTCTCCTGGAAGCCCTAAGTATGGCAGGAGATATAAGTGAAATGGGGAAACGTGAAAATGTTCTCGTTATAAGAGAGGTTAATGGCGAGAGGCTAATGGGACGTATAAATCTGTCGTCTAAAAACTTATTTAATTCTCCTTATTATTACCTCAAAACAAATGATGTCATTTATGTAGAGCCCGTAAAAACAAGGTTTATTACCAGGTCTGGCGTGCCGCAGTACTTCAGTATTGCCGCGGTTGCTATATCTTTGCTCATCACTATTATCAATCTTAGTAAATAGTTAATCCGTTCATTTAATGGCAATTACAGATAGCGAAATAAACCCTCAAAACGGATCTTTAGATCAGAATCAACAGGTTAAACGAGTATTCTTCCGCATCCTTCCATTTTGGCCATTAATCTTATTGGTGATTGTACTTTCAGTGCTTTCGGCATATATATATATAAGATATACAGTCCCGATTTATGAAGCAAATGCCCGGCTTATTGTTAATGATGATTCACAACAAAAGAATGCCAATTTACTTGAAGCGTTTAAAATTGACACACGAAATATAAGCAGTGAAACTGAAAGGGAATTGGAGGTTTTAGGGTCAAAGGATCTGCTAAGAAAGCTTGTTCGCCAACTGCAATTAAACGTTCAATATAGCCAGAAAGGACTGGTAAGGGATGGGAAATTTTACGATAAGCTTCCTTTTTCGATCAAACTTGAAGAACCAGATTCTATCTCGTCTAAAATGTATGGGGAAGTTAAGATTATCAATGATCAGATCAGTTTTTTAGGGCAACAATATCCTGTAGATACGCCTGTTAATACCACATTTGGCAAAGCAAGGTGGCACATAAACGGGGAACATAGATTACCGGCAACCGAAAAGGTTTTTCTTACAATTCTACCCATTTCAAATTCGGTTACAACCCTTAAAAATGCGTTGGTGATAAAGCCAATCAGCAAACAATCTTCTATTCTTGACATGACCTTCAGAGATGAGATTTCTGGGCGTGGGGTAGAGATCCTTGAAAATCTTATTACATTATATGGAACTTCTTCAGTGGACTATAAAAGCAGGATATCGGATAATACACTTCGATTTTTAGATGAGCGGCTCAGGCTTGTTTCAGAAGAATTAAGCGGGGTTGAAAAGAACCTTCAAACATTTAAATCAACACAGGGTATCACTGACCTGAGTGCTGAAGGCACATTGTTTCTTGATCAGTTGAAACAAACCGACTCAAAGATCAGCGAACTTGATGTACAGGTTGATGTCCTCAAACAAATTGAGCAATATGTAACCTCCCGAAATAAGAATGATGGACAGGTGCCCGCAACACTTGGCATTACCGATCCAGTGCTTACTGGCCTTTTGAATCAATTATATCAGACGGAGTTTCAACTTGATAAATTAAAGCAAACATCAGGAAGTAAAAATCCACAGATTGAGATTTATGAATCTGACATCAGTAAGTTGAAACCAAGTATTTCTGCAAGTTTGAATAATCTTAAACTCAGTATGATTGCGAGCAGGGCCCGGCTTCAATCTGATAATGACAGGCTCAGTGCACATCTTGGAAAAATCCCCCAGAAAGAAAGGTTGTTACTTGATATCAGCCGTCAACAGGGAATTAAAAATGCAATATATACTTTCCTGCTTCAAAAGAGGGAAGAGTCGGCGATTTCAGCCGCTTCCATTGTTCCCAATTATAGGGTAATTGAAAAGCCTGAATCATCGGGGATTGTAAAACCGGTTCAGAAGAATATTTATACGATGAGCCTCATTATTGCAGCGATTTTGATATTTATTTATATTTATTTAAAGGAGTTTTCCAGCAGCAGGATATTGTTCAGAAACCAGATAGAAAGCAGGTTGGCAGTGCCAATCGTAGGTGAACTTGTCTTTCAGGAGGAAGAAAATAAATCTCCCGTAGTTGTCGGGTCAGGGAAGCGAACGCTCATTGCTGAACAGTTCAGGGAACTGCGGACGAATCTTAATTATATTACGGCGGCAACCCCCGGGGGCTCTAAGGTTATACTCGTCACCTCATCTATTCCTAGTGAAGGAAAGAGTTTTGTTGCGATCAATACATCCATTAGTTTATGCCTTAGCGGTAGCAAAGTAGTGCTTTTGGAATTTGACTTACGCAATCCGAAAATAAGTAAAGTAATGGGGATAGAAAGAGATCCCGGGCTTAGTAATTATTTGATTGGCAAAGCGGCTATCGGGGAAATAATTAAACCTCATGCAGACATTGTTAACTTAAGCATCATTCCTTCCGGCCCTATTCCTCCTAATCCTGCTGAACTAATAAGCACTCCCGCGTTAAAGGTATTAATTGATCAACTGAAAAATCAATTTGATTATATTGTCATTGATTCACCTCCGGTAGCTTCAGTAACGGATGCGAAAATCCTTGCTGCAAGCAGTGATGTAACCCTTTATATCGCAAGGCATAACTATACCGACATGGCTTTCCTGCAACTGATAAATGATAATTACCAGAAAAAGATATTCCCCAATTTAAATATTGTATTTAATGGCATTAGTAATAAAAAAATGCTTGGGTATGGTTATGGAAAGGGTTATGGATACGGCTATGGCTACGGGTATGGTTACGGTTACGGATATACGGATAAGCCAAAAAAAGTTTCTTTAATGAAAAAATTATTCGGTAAATAGCATATTGCAATTCTTTTAAAGTGGTGATAATTTCCCTCACTCAATGTTGATTATAGCAGAAATAGCACAGGCCCATGACGGAAGCCTTGGTATTGCCCATTCTTATATTGATGCCCTGGCCAACACCGGGGTAAATGCTGTTAAATTTCAAACTCACATTGCTTCCGCCGAGAGTAGTGAGTATGAACCATTCAGGATTAAATTTAGTGTTGAGGATGAAACCCGATATGATTACTGGCAAAGAATGGAGTTCACTAAAGACCAATGGGCAGGACTTAAATCTCATTGTGAAGAAAAAAATCTTGAATTTATTTCTTCGCCTTTTAGTTGTGCCGCCGTGGATTTGCTGGAAGAACTTAATGTAAAAAAATATAAGATCGGGAGCGGGGAGGTAAGTAATTTTTTAATGCTGGAAAAAATTGCAAGGACGGGAAAAGAGATTATACTTTCGTCCGGGATGAGTTCTATGAATGAGTTAGACGCGTCCGTAAAGTTTTTAAAGAAATATGGCAACAAGCTTTCTGTTTTACAATGTACTACTGCTTATCCAACTAATGCCGGCCAGTGGGGCTTAAATGTTATTACCCGATTAAAAGAATATTTTAAAATTCCTGTTGGTTATTCAGATCATAGTGGAGAAATTTATGCCTGCCTTGCAGCAACAGCATTAGGTGCAGAGATCCTTGAATTTCATGCCGTATTTGACAAGCAAATGTTTGGGCCGGATGCAAAGGCTTCGCTAACTATCCGCCAGATTGAAAAGATGGTTAAAGGGGTAAAGCAAATTGTAATTGATCGTGAAACAAATAATACAAAAGATTCCAGTGAATCATTTAACGATCTAAAAAGAATATTCCAGAAGTCATTGGCTGTAAATAAAGACCTGGGCCAGGACCATCTCATCACATTTGAAGATCTCGAAGCAAAAAAGCCTGCAGGCTATGGCATAGATGCAAAAGAGTTTCAAATGGTCATAGGGAAAAGATTACTTACAAAAAAATCCGCACAGGATTTCCTGCAACGTGGGGATATTGAATAACAAGATAACATGCTTGTTTGGATCCTGAAGTTTATCTGTGCCTGTATCTTACCATAAATCCGAATGAATAAAAGAAAAATATGTGTGGTGATTACTGCACGGCCAAGTTACAGCCG
>JBDSDG010000271.1:0-11136 GCA_039920685.1 Ferruginibacter sp. | reverse complement strand
TCTTTGGATTAAATACTATAGAATCCTGCCGTCCACTAACAACTGATGGTGTGAACCGGTGGTAAGTATATAATCCGCCAAACTTTATTTTATGTTTTGAAAACGGGTAAAAATCAAGATCTTCTTTGATACTGATATCCTTAATTCCTGATGCCAGTTTTATTTGAAAATTGTTTTGCGCAGCATTGAACGTGAAATTATAATCGTTGTAAACAAGGGTTGTGTTTGAAAATAATTTGTTGTTGAAGACGTGGTTAAAGCGCAATGTCCCGGTTGCATTGCCCCACGGGATATTTACATTGAGGCTTTGTGTGCCATTCACGAAATTAAATACATCCCGTCCAAAATATCCGCTCAGATAAAGCCTGTCCCGATCATTGAACTTATAATTGATCTTTGCATTGAGATCATAGAAATAATACCCTGAACCATAGAACTGGCTTGATTTGGAAACAAAGGGCTTGGTGATGGCATCGATATATGTCCGCCTTGCGGAAACAATAAATGAAGCTTTGTTCTTTACGATCGGCCCCTGAATAGAAAGCCGGGATGCGATCAATCCCAGACCTCCATCCACCTGGAATTTTTGGTTATTACCTTCTTTCATGGAGATGTCTAAAACACTTGATAACCTGCCGCCGTATTGAGCTGGCATCCCACCTTTGATCAATGAAACATTTTTGATGGCATCTGAATTAAAGATCGAAAAGAAACCAAACAGGTGACCTGAATTATATACCACTGCATCGTCAAGTAATATAAGATTCTGATCAGGCCCTCCACCTCGTACATAGAAACCTGCACTGCCTTCACCTGCGTTGCGAACGCCAGGTAATAACTGGACTACTTTCAACAAGTCTACTTCACCCAAGAATGCCGGAACGGACTTGATCTGTTCAATTGGAAGGGTTATCTTACCCATCTGTGCGGTCTTCACATTGTTATCTCTTTTTTTTGAAGTAACCACAACTTCTTCTGAAAGCTGGATGCCGGAACGGAGGTTTATGTTCAATAATGTATCGGATGCCAGGTTGACTGTTACCTCTACAGACCTATATCCCACATATGAATACACAAATGAATAATTTCCCTCATTCAGTGTTAGGGAATAAAATCCGTATTGGTTGCTATTAATGCCCTTAGAATTTCCTTTAATTGCCAAGGTAGCACCGATCATAGTTTCTCCGCTCGCCTCATCCCGTACATAACCACTAACGGTAAAACGCTTTTGAGCAATACTGCCAAAGCATAGGATAAGCAAGAAGGGTAAGCAAACAAAAAATTTCATATCGAAGTACGGGCTTTATTATTGGGCTTTTATTGTATCCTTAACTTCACCACAATGCAGCATAGAACTTTTGTACGCAGGGTGATGTTTCCCCATGTATGGATTCACCACCTGTATCGTATTGCTGATCCAGTCCGCGGGTCTGTCCTCCCCAAATGCCATTGGGCAATTCTGCAGGTATAATTTAGGACCCTCGTAATTTATAGTTTTAAAGAAACCGGGATACATCATTTCAGTTATCATTCTAAAATCCTGCCGCATTTCGGTTATGTCGGTTTGGGATAAAAGGGAAACCGCATTTAAGCGTATATCTGATATGCTGGACTTTGCAGACTCATTAATAGAAGCATTGTCATTCTTCATTTCATCCACAGGTATACTGTCGAGTAAAGTAATCAGCGTTTTGGAGTGTAGTTTAACCGATGTGGTATCATCTTCAACGAATGCATCTTTAATCGATAAATAGGCATTTACCATTTTATCAATTCTCATATTAAAGGCATCAGAATGTTTTTTTAAAGCAATAGGGACAGGTTTTATTTCGGGCCCTGAAGATCTCTTTCTAAAAATAACATAGTATGCGGTTAACGCCACCACGATCAAGGCAACAATTGCCAAACCTTTTTTCATCTGTTAATTTTGGGCAAAGTTAGTCAAAAGCTGTAAGCTACATGCTATTAGCCTGTTATTACGAATTAGTTACTTATTATTATTACAGAAGTTTGATTTCACGCACCGTGCTAAAAGCGATTATAGTATTTTTGCAAAAAATTTCAGCTAACGGCTTATGGCTAACAGCTAACAGCTAAAACAAAAAAATGTTATTAGGATTACAAAATGTCACTTTTGAATTTGGCGCCCGTACAATAGTGGAGGATGCAACCTGGCATATTCAGCCAAATGAGCGGATAGGTTTGATCGGTTATAACGGTACCGGGAAATCTACATTGTTGAAAGTACTTACCGGCCAATACTCCCCTGCTAAAGGTACAGTTGAAAAAGGCAGGGAAACAACCATCGGTTTTCTTCACCAGGATCTCTTGGGATTTGATACTGAAGATTCCATCCTGGAAGTTGCCCTTGGAGCTTTTAAAAGGGTAAAAGAATTGGAAAAACAAATTGAGAAAGTTGGTGAGCAATTATCAAAAACCGGGGATGAGCAACTTGCTCACGATTATGCCGACCTGCTTCATGAATTAGAAGTATTAGACGGCTATAGCATACATCATCGCACGGAAGAAATATTACAGGGTTTGGGTTTTGCAAATGCTGACCTTGGCAAGCCTTATAAAAATTTTAGCGGAGGCTGGAGAATGCGTGTATTGCTTGCAAAAATGATCCTGCAACACCCTGATGTTTTATTGATGGATGAGCCTACAAACCATTTGGATCTCCCAAGTATTGAATGGCTTGAAAAATATTTGCAGCATTATCCCGGTGCAGTGGTAATTGTCTCGCATGACCGTTTCTTTTTAGACCGCATGGTGAATAAAATAGTGGAATTATACCAGCAGGAATTGCATTTCTATACAGGCAATTATTCTTACTATGAAACAGAAAAAGCTTTGCGTATTGATATGCAGAAAAAGGCTTTTGACAACCAACAGGATTATATCCGTCAGCAGGAAAGATTTGTTGAACGGTTTAAAGCTAAAGCAAGCAAGGCGGCCGCTGCACAAAGTATAGTGAAGAGATTAGACAAGCTTGACCGTATTGAAGATGTGAACCTGGAAAGGCCAAACATGAAGATCAATTTTGCCGTTGAAAGGCAACCGGGTAAGATCATTTGCACACTAAAGCATGTTACAAAAAGATTTAAGGATGTTGAGATCGTTCAGGATGCAAAAGCTGAGATAGATCGGGGCGATAAGATCGCATTGATCGGGGCTAACGGTAAGGGTAAGTCTACTTTGCTGCGTATCATTGCCGGCACAGAGCCATTCGAAGGTCAACGTGAATGGGGACATAATGTAGTAGAATCCTTTTATGCCCAACACCAGCTTGAAGCACTGAATATGGACAATGACGTTTTGGAAGAATTGAAAGATGCACGTAGCGGAAAAAATGACCTGGAATTAAGAAGTCTTCTCGGCGCATTCCTTTTCAGCGGTGATTCTGTTGAGAAAAAAATTAAAGTATTGAGCGGAGGCGAAAAAGCAAGGGTTGCTTTGGCTAAAACAATAGCCTCCAAAGCCAATTTTTTAATGCTGGATGAGCCAACAAATCACCTGGATATTCATTCTGTGGACCTGTTGGTTGAATCGCTGAACAAATATGAAGGCAGTTTAATATTGGTTAGTCATGACCGTTACTTTATAAGCAGGCTTGCAAATAAAATATGGGAAATAGAAGATCATAAGATCAGGGAATTTAAAGGTACTTATACTGAATGGGAAGATTGGAAAGAACGCCGGATAAAGGCTGAAGCTGATGCCAAAAAACTGGAAAAAGCGGAGGTGAAAACTGACAAGCCTGTAAATAAAGCTGAAAAAAATCTGCAAGCGACAAAACCAGCGCAAAAACAAGTTAGCCCCGATCAAAAGAAGGAACTGACTAAAATAAGGAACCGGGTAAAGGAACTGGAAGAGAAACTTGCAGTTTTAAAGAGATCAAAATCATCATTGGAAGCCTCGCTGGCAGATCCGGAAATTTACAGTGATAAAAACAAGTTTCTTAAAGCAGAGTCTGAATATAAAAAGGCAGTCAGTGAATTTGAAATTGCAAATGCCACCTTTGAAGAGGTATTTGAAAAAATGATGGAAATGGAAGAGAACTCCTAAACTCTTTATAACAATTGAAAGCCGGTGAGAAATTGCGGGTTTTCTTTATTATACAAATAATTATTCAAACAATTCTGTTTGTCCGCCAGGCTTTTCTTTTACTTCCCATTCCATTTCTACAGATTTTGAAAAGTCTACAAGCTTTGTCCCTACAGCCTTCCAGCCCATAACCTCTACAAGCTTATCAACTTTGAACTTTGCTTTGCTGATCTCCTGACCACGACCGGTCTGGACTTTTAATACAGGAGCCTGGTCAGTTGATACAGCTTCAAGCCTGTTCTCCTTTCCTTCCTTGATAAAGAGGAATTTACTGTTAAGTGTAATTGTTTCGATCTTAAACCGCTTGATGTTGTATTGAAGCTTTTCGTTGTCAAGATAAACTGCTGTTATGATCTTCTCCGGATCATATTTTTCTATTAGCAGCATTTTGTCTGCATCAAACCGTTGGGAAAGCTCCTGGTCTAGGATCTCGTAATTTCCATCTGTATATATTACAAGCAGCCTGTCCTCTGCTTCAAACTTGCCAAGATATTCACCTTTCTCTTCTGTATTCAGCCTGCCGAATTTGCTATCGAACCATAGCTTCTTTGCATCCAGCGTGGATTTTCCTGCATCCTTGAATTTTACGGATTTGATAGGGTATTTTGTCACCTGGTTACCAATACTTCCACGATTCTTGATTTCCAATTCTTCAAAGTAAAAATCGAATTCTTTCTTCTTAGCTGCACAACCCGGTGTCAATATTATTTTTACAACTTCTGCCTCTCCATTCGGGTTAGCACTGAAGTAATGCACTTTGCTGTTCTCGGCTCCTTTCGTTAGCGCATATTCTTTATCACGAGTGACACCGGTTACATTAAATCGTTTTGCAAAACTGATCTTTGTTTTTCCATCCATGTAGATCATGTTATACGTGGTGCGCTCATCACCCTTCTGGAAAACAGCCACGTGGAGAATTTCTTTTCCAATAAAAGCTTTATCAGAAACTTTCACCACTTTCATGATCCCGCCTTTTGTAAATGCAATAATATCATCGAGGTCGGAAACCTCAGCAACAAGTTCATCCTTCTTTAAGCCTGTCCCCACAAATCCATCAGCAAAATTTACATATAGCTTTGTATTAGCCATGGCAACCGCTTTCGCCTGGATAACATCAAATAATTTGATCTCGGTCTTACGCTCTCTTCCCTTGCCATATTTCTTTAAGAGATTCTCATAATAGGCCACCGCAAAATCAACCAGGTTAGCAAGATCATGTTTTACCTTTTTTATTTCTGCTTCCAGATTCTTTATCTGTTGGTTGAGCTCATCTATATCAAGTCGGTAAATTCTTCGTACAGGCTTCTCAGTTAGCTTGATGATATCCTCCCTGGTGATCTCTCTTTTCAGCTGTTTTTTAAATGGTGTGAATGCCTTGTCTATTGCAGTTAGAACCTTCTCCCACGTCTCATGCTTCTTTTCAAGTTCTTTGTAAATCTTTTCTTCGAAGAATATTTTTTCAAGAGACGTATAATGCCATTTCTCCTGTAGTTCGGCCAGCTTTATTTCAAGCTCCAGCTTTAATAATTGCTTCGTGTTATCTGTGGCTATAGAAAGCAATTCCTTTACTGATAAGAACCTTGGCTTCTTGTCAACAATAACACACAGGTTAGGAGAAATGCTTACCTCGCAATCCGTGAATGCATATAGAGCATCGATGGTTATGTCCGGAGAGATACCGGGAGCCAGTTCGATGATGATCTCAATATCTGCAGCCGTATGATCCATCACTTTCTTTACCTTGATCTTCCCCTGGTCATTAGCTTTTACTATGCTTTCCATCAACTGCGTTGTAGTAACGCCGTATGGCACGCTTCGTATTACCAGGGTCTTTTTATCAACTTCTTCAATCGTTGACCGAACCCTGATCTTTCCTCCTCTTCTTCCTTCTGTATAATTACTGGCATCCATTGTGCCACCTGTTTGAAAATCAGGCAACAGGTCAAATTTCTTACCTCGTAAATATTTTATGGAAGCTTCTATCAGTTCACAAAAATTGTGTGGAAGGATCTTGGTTGCAAGTCCTACTGCAATGCCTTCTGCACCCTGGGCAAGGAGCAATGGGAATTTCATTGGCAAGGTTACGGGCTCATTCTTGCGTCCATCATAACTTAATTGCCAGTTGGTGGTTTTAGCATTGAATGCCACTTCCAATGCAAACTTGCTCAGCCTGGCTTCAATATAACGGGGAGCCGCAGCCGAATCTCCTGTTCTAACGTCGCCCCAGTTTCCCTGTGTCTCTATTAAGAGATCCTTTTGACCAAGATTAACAATGGCATCTCCGATGCTTGCATCACCGTGCGGATGGTATTGCATGCTTTGTCCAATGATGTTTGCAACTTTATTGAAACGGCCGTCATCCATTTCACGCATTGCATGAAGGATACGGCGTTGTACAGGTTTCAATCCATCTTCAATGGCAGGCACAGCCCGTTCCAGTATCACATAGCTGGCATAATCCAAAAACCATGTTTTGTATTGGCCGCTGACACCTGTATCGCTGTGTGAATATTCTTCTTTGATTTTTGCTTTCGCCATAGTTCTCACGCAAAGCCGCAAATCATTTCGTATTGCGTCTTTTGTATTTTTCCCGGCGTCTCTGCGTGAAACAGCAAAGCCGCCAAGGGATTATGTACTCTTAATTTTTATTTCAAAATCCTTCATGTTTGCAACCTTGCCTTGTACATCGAACATTTCCCGGGCAATCATTACTTTCAAACGCCATAATAAATAGGCATCTCCTGTTGTATTTTTTGCCTTAGATAAAAAATGATGAATGATCTTGGATGCCTTTTGCCAATCCCCTGTTACATACTTTATTAGTTCCGCATCATAAAAATCATAATCTTCCTGCCCAAGTTTTTTTCCTCCCTCTAATAAACGGACACCTTTATTTTGTGAGCAGATCTTTGTCCACTCATCAGGGTCAACTTCGAATTCGCTTAAAGTTATCTCCCTCGCCAGTTTTTTTGCCTTAAGAAATTCTTTTGGCGGTATTACATGCAACCATTCAGGATAAAATATATTTCCTTTATCATTGAAAAAAGGAAGGTTGTTGAGGTATAAGATCATCACCCTGCCCTGTAATGGTTTCATAAAATGAAGTATCCAATAATAACCACTTACGTCATGTTTATTTGGAGCAACCCATATCCAAATCTGTTCACTTTCATTATGCTGCATTGCCTCCTCCAGTTCTGCAATGGTTTTTTGATCATTCACTTCTCCATCCCCTTCTTTCTCGTCGTAGTCTCCCCCGGCAAGGACTTCCCGCCACCATTCCTTTCGTGCTTCTATGCCTTGCTCACTATAAATATTTTCTAATGGTCCAACTGCAAGATCGTCCTTGACCTGGATCACCTTGCCAGCCAGTGTTTCGTCCATAGCAATCGCTTCTTCTAATACTTTTATGTCTGGCTCGTTGAAAACTATGTGAAACATTTTTACAATTAAGAATTAGAAATTAATAATTAAGAAGTTAGTGGTTTTTTAGATGCTTTTAGAATAGCTGTAAGAATTTTAATTAGTTCTTCGCAATCTGAAATAAATGAATCAGCCAATTTGATTTCAAATAGATCACTTTCCTTAAATAGTCTTAGCCAATAAAGGGTTTCACGTGATTCCCTGTATGCGATCTCCAACTTATGAACAAAATCTTTACGCGACGATCCACCAATAGCCTCTTCAATATTGGCCCCAATAGATGTTCCACTTCTTAAAAGTTGTATGGCAATATCTCTTTCAACTTTATTGGTTTTTAATAACTGATAGAGTTTTACAATTCGTAAAGCAAAAGCGAAAGATTTTTGAGCTATAAGGTTTCCCTCTTTCATATTAACTTGCTGAACAAATTATTAATTTTTAATTACTAATTAGTATTTCTTTCCCGTGCTCATCTACAATAACATCCAGGTCAACTTTCAAGTTACCGATTATGAATTCCTGGCGTTCCGGTGAATTCTTTCCCATGAAATATTCCAACAGGTTTTGGATATGATCTCCTGTTTCCACGATCACGTTGTCTAATTTCATTTCAGGGCCGATGAATTTTGCAAATTCTTCCGGGCTGATCTCACCTAAACCTTTGAACCTGGTTATCTCAGGCTTGTTTCCAAGCTTTTTTACAGCCTGCTGTTTTTCTGTTTCATCATAACAATAGATCGTTTCCTGTTTATTTCTTACACGGAACAAAGGCGTTTTTAAAATATATACATGTCCATTCTTTACCAGGTCCGGGAAGAATTGAAGGAAAAATGTCATTAGTAATAATCGAATATGCATGCCGTCTACATCTGCATCGGTGGCGATCACGATATTGTTATACCTCAAACCTTCATAACCTTCCTCAATATTCAATGCATGCTGCAGTAAATTAAATTCCTCGTTCTCGTATACGATCTTTTTTGTAAGGCCATAACAATTCAATGGCTTTCCCCGTAAACTGAAAACCGCCTGGGTGTTTACATTTCTTGATTTGGTGATCGATCCACTGGCACTATCACCTTCCGTTATAAAAATTGAACTCTCCTTTTGCTTTTCAATAATACTATCCTTGTCTTTCCCTGCCGGTTCATCATTATAATGAAACTTACAATCCCTTAATTTTTTATTGTGAAGGTTTGCTTTTTTCGCGCGCTCATTGGCAAGTTTTTTAATTCCTGCCATATCTTTTCGCTCACGCTCATTTTGCTCTATTCGCTTTTTTAAAGCATCAGCTGTAGATGGATTGCGGTGTAAAAAATTATCAAGCTCCTTTGCCAGGAAATCTCCAATAAAAGATTTCATGCTTTGTCCACCTTCTGAAACAGACTGGGACCCCAGTTTTGTTTTGGTCTGGCTTTCAAACACCGGCTCCTGCACCCTAATTGATAATGCAGCGCATATACTTCCCCGTACATCGGAAGCATCATAATCTTTTTTATAAAAATCCCTGATCGTTTTTACATATGCCTCCCGGAAAGCCGCCAGGTGCGTACCACCCTGTGTCGTGAATTGGCCGTTAACAAAACTGTAATACTCTTCACCATAACTGTTTTCGTGGGTGATCGCAACCTCGATGTCATTTCCCATCAAATGAATGATCGGGTATTGGATCTCATCTTCATTTGTCTTTCGTTGCAACAGGTCGAGCAAACCATTCTTACTTACAAAACGCTTGCTGTTTAGGTTCATTACCAGCCCTGCATTCAGGTAGCAATAATTCCAAAACTGGTTGTCTAAAAATTCCTGAACAAAATGGAAATTCTTAAATACTTTTTCATCAGGAATAAATGTAATGAAAGTGCCATTCTCTTCCAGGGTAGCAATTTCCTTTGATTCTTTTAAAAGATTACCTCTTTCAAATTCGGCATATTTTTCTTTCCCTTCGCGGTATGATGAAACTTTGAAATAATTACTCAGGGCATTGACAGCCTTTGTTCCCACCCCATTTAAGCCAACACTTTTTTGAAAAGCCTTGCTATCGTATTTAGCCCCCGTATTTATTTTACTTACCACATCAACAACTTTCCCCAATGGAATCCCACGCCCATAATCCCTTACAGTAATGGTTTTACCGCTGATCTTTACATCCACATGCTTACCATATCCCATGGTATGCTCATCAATACAATTATCGATCACCTCTTTCAACAATACATAGATTCCATCATCAGGACTACTTCCATCCCCGAGCTTGCCAATATACATGCCCGGCCTGAGACGAATATGTTCTTTCCAGTCAAGACTTCGAATGCTTTCTTCAGTATAGTTGAAAAGGTCCTTGTCTGCCACTTATTGTTAGAATTTTAAATGAGAATATGGAGCAAACAATTTAAAATTCAGCATTTAACACTTAATTTATTTCTTGTTCAGCGCTGCGAATATAATTGAACGGCGTTTTTTGCTTCGGCGCATTTATCCACAATTGCTTTCTTAATGTGCGTAAAAGGATAGATGGGTTATATTAAAAGCACTGCTGAAAATATGTGTAACACATAATTAATTACACATATTTTTGCGTCAAAATATTTCATGGATCTTGACCTGAAAAATAAAACAGCTGTTGTTTGCGGTAGTACACAAGGTTTAGGATATGCCTCTGCTGTTGAACTTGCGCTTTTAGGCGCAAATGTTATCCTGGTTGCAAGGAATGAAGAAAAATTGCAGTCCGCTGCAAAAACGTTGGATATTAGTAAAGATCAGCAACACAACTATCTTGTTGCGGATTTTTCGGATCCGCAAAATGTAAGGAAAGCAATTGATTCATTTATCCAGCAAAATAAAACTGCTCATATTCTTATCAATAATACCGGTGGCCCTGCCGGAGGAACAGCACTAAATGCTTCTGTTGATGAATTTGTCCAGGCATTCAATAGTCATCTTATTTGCAATCATATTCTAACACTGGCATTGGTACCGGGAATGAAGGTGGCAGGATATGGAAGGATCATTAATATCATTTCAACCTCTGTTAAGCAACCAATTCCCGGATTAGGTGTGAGCAATACGATAAGAGCTGCAGTAGCTAATTGGAGCAAGACCCTGGCTACCGAACTCGGGCCTTTCGGGATCACTGTAAACAATGTTCTTCCGGGTTTTACGAAAACAGTCAGAGCCGATTATGTGATCAAAAAAAGAGTGATAGAATCAGGAAAATCTGAAGAACAGGTTTTGAAAGAACTTGTTGCAGAAATTCCCGTTGGCCGTATTGGTAGCCCGGAAGAATTTGGTGCTGCAGTTGCATTCCTGTGTTCGCCAGCAGCCGGGTATATTAATGGAATAAATTTACCGGTAGACGGAGGAAGGCTTTCCTGCCTATAAAGTTATTTTTCTCTTTATATATTTGTATTTGGCACTACTGTTGTTATCTTTTCTACCTGGGATTGATCCTCAATCCTGCCACCAATTTTTTTCAAACAAACTATTTCAAATGAAACTGACCAAAGTATTATTGGCTGTTCTTGTTTCGGCCACATTCGCTTTTGTGAGCTGCAAGCCAAAAGATGAAGACATTAAAGCAAACATTGAAAAAGCGCTGAAAGCGGATCC
>JBDSDG010000270.1:0-13805 GCA_039920685.1 Ferruginibacter sp. | reverse complement strand
AAATAGGGATCTTTAAAAAAAATATGCAGATTTTAGCCGGGGATTATTTGACGCCCTTGCTAATATTTCAGTAATTAAATTTATAGCTTGGATTGAGAAAATCAAATACCCTTATTGCAGATTTATAAGCCTGAAGACCTATTTCCATTGAAGATCACAACAATGCAGCAATCCGGATATTAAAGGTGTAATAGGAATCATTGTTGGCAGGATTTCCTCTTTGCGTGCCTGGCCGATAGGAATGCGTTGGATTCAATTCATCCCTGCGATCGTTTAATTTCAATGCATTCTCCAATTCCTGTCCCGATAGATAATTTGAAAAAAGATTGGGATTAACATATTGAGTACTTACATCATCCAGGTAATCGGTGAACAAAATACGGGAAGCACATTCAAGGCTGATATTAATGATCGGTGTACACTTGTATTTGATACCGATACCAACCGGAACAACCAACTGTGTCAATGAATATTTCTTCCGATCAGGATATTCTGCAAATCCCTGGCCTTCTGTCCGGAGTGGTTGTAGGTCAATCCATTGGCCATCTAATTGCGCTTGCGGCTTAAATGAAAAAATGCCTATTCCTCCTAATAAATATGGAGACAGCCTTGGTAGTTTTTCTGCATCCTCATAATTTTTAAAATACCTGGGATGGATCTCAGCTACCATACATAATTCTATTATCTGACTTTTAAAACTCAGGTTTCTGTCATACCTGCCATACGTAGTCTCCCTAACCGGTTCCAGCGTCTCATCACTCGCTTTTACGTGGCCAAAAGTCACATCGAGCCGCAGGCCTACTGCATACTTATACATTAGCGCCATATAAATGCCCGCATCCACCTGTGAATTAGAAAAATCATTCCCCCTGTAATACTTGTGGCCAGTACCTTTTTTACCTCCCAGGTCGGTAAAGCAATTCATTACACCCAATGAAGCACCTATTTCAAATGTGGTTGATTTTAAATAATAGAGATCATCGCTATAAGGATAATATTGAGCATTTACCTTATTACTGCTGCCGAAGGCCACGAGGATAAAAATACCAGCTACTAAAAACTTTTTCATACAATAATATATCTCCTTTTATTAATGTGTGGTCTTTGGACGGGATATTTATTGCAACATTAAAATTAATGAAAAAATCTGATGGTGGCATCAATGTTATGATGATATATAGTGAATTAACAACACATGCTGATTCACCTTGTAACAACTACATCAATTATCTTGTGCTTATCAGGGCTTTCCCACCTGAAACGAACAGTATATATCTTCCCAATGGCCGATTTTAAACGGTAAGGGATCTTTGATAAATAGTCTACTATATTGTCTTCCATGGAACTCTTGATCTGTTTTAATTGCCTGTCCGGAACCTTAATCTCGTTCAAATTATTATCATAAATCCAGAAGTTCTCCTTTCCTGAAAGGATCTCAGAATTGCCTGAGCCTGAGATCTCCCCCATATCAAGGCTCATATAAGCCATTTTTGGATTGATTCGAATTGATGTGTCAACAGTAATTACAATAGATTTGATCTTTACTCCATTTGATATCGCCACAACATCACTACCCGATTTCGCCAGGTTCACGCTCTTTGATAGTTGAAGCACCTCTCCTGCCCTTGCAATACTGATGGGAAATTCAAGCCTTAATTGGTTACTACTTTTAATATCGTAAACCCGAACCTTTACTATACACGATTGTTCGGTTCTTACCTGTTCTGGCTTTAGCTGGATCTTTACAACCAATTCTTTAAAGCCGGCAGATGAAAAGCCACTGCTTTCTTTATCCTTAAATAAATTGGGGATCAATGATAACAATTCACCCTTTGCTGAATAAATACCATATTCAGCTGCCGGAAAAACAATTTTTCCTTTATCTGTAAAACCCACCGGTAACACCAATCGAATTTCGAACTCCTTGTTAGCCGGAAGCCTGTTATTTAATAATAACGAACCATCTACCCTAACCTCCATAGACTTTGCCGAAATACCCTCATTAAAGTAACGCAAGCCAGTCAAAGGAAGTATCCCATTATTTTGCGCCTGGGAACAGAAGGAAAAAGAGTTGAAAACAAAAAAAACGAAAAAGAATCTTATCATAGTACTGATTTTGATAAAGATACCATTCGTTCCTTTGAATTATGTTGTTGTCGACTCAATAGTATTATCCTTCTTTTCTTTTAAAGGAAAGCATTACTGATCCGTCATCATTTTGAAGCTGAATAGTGCTTTCTGTTAACTTGATCACCTTCCACGTTCCCTCTAATTCTGACCATGGGGTCGATGTTCCAGTATAATGAAAATCTATGGTCATTGCTGTTGGATTTCCTTTATCAAGCATAAAATACCAGTTCCCGTTAATGGCTAAGATATCATTGAACATGGTAACAGTATTTTCCGGACAAAATTTAAAGGTGAGGTCATTATACTTGTATGTATTATTCACTTCCTGCTGTTGGAATAAAGATATTTTCCAGTCATTGCAGGTAGGAAATAAGTATTCCTGTGGCAACACAATCCCAGGTTTACCTGATAGGCCAGTTTGTTCCTCACTTTGAGGATTTGGGTTAACAGCTTCTTCTTTTTTGCAGGATGTAAAAGTGAAGGTTATAATTATCAGTGGTAATAGGAGAATCTTTTTCATAGTAATTAATTTTTTAGGTTATAAAATTATTTACTGGTTCGCTTTATCGGGCAGAAAATGTGAGACATCTTTGGTTAAGAAAACAAAATTCATTCCAAAACAATTATGAAAATAAATATTGATCTCACCCGTAATTGATGCGCTTAAAATTGCCCAATCAATGGCAAGTTATCTACAGTTAACGCTTATAGTGAGATCAAAGGTTTGCTGTTTTTCATCTTGGTAAAAACGCAATGTAAGTGAAGTTTATTATTAACCTTTTTTGCAGCCACCTGAACTGTTTCGAAATTAGCAATTCCTTTTTGCAAAGCTTCAGGTAAAAAGGCTTTAACAAATGCAGGAAAGGATGAGATGGCAATATTTGCGAAGAAGATACAATGTAAGGAGCCATCACCCACTTTCGGAGTATAATTTCCAGAAACGATTGAAAGCAATGAGTCGTTAATTACCCGGCAGAATGACCGGACTAATGGAACTGGTGTGAATACCGATTCACCGTTAACAGATTCCAGCTTGCCATCATTTTTGAAATAATTGTATACCGATTGCGCAGCATTACCACAGATATTAAATTGGAAGGATGGTTCTGTTACATTGTTTACAATAACATTTTCCACCGGGTTAAAATTATCATCGTATGTATAGCTAATTGCAGAATCAACCCTTTGCTTAACAGCCTGCAGATCTAATGTATACGCAGTATTCGGTAGCATTATCAATGAATCAATATTAAAATTGATTAGCCGAGATATTTTTATGCGTTCCGTCGAATCCAATAATGCAAAAACTTTTTTTGATGGCTGTGTTGATCCAAAAGAAAGCAGTGAGCTGGAAGAATATGGAAAATAAGTTTCGGCAAATTCAAATTCTGCATTTGGATTTAATAGAGCATCAACCAGGATCCTGCGCTTATCAAAATTTGCAGTGACTACAGGATGTTCCCTGAACAACCCGTTTTTTGGTAATTGCATGACGAGGTGACTTTTTGCCTCAATATTAATTTCAAGAAATTTCTTTGCAACAAATTCATTTTTATTGAATAATTCATCGGCGATTTGTCTCACCTTGCCTGTATCTTTTACGGCCCCGTTTCCCACCAGGATCTTATTCTCATTGCAAATGATAACAACACCTAATTGATCAGAAAAATATTCTTTCGTATTATTAATATTGTTGGTATTCTTAAACCCGTATTTTCTCAGACCTTCATTAAAATCATTGTCACTATTTTTATCAAAAACGGTATACCATGCATTTACCGGCTGGCCTGCGGCATGAAAAATAAAAATATAATCAGGGATCTTTACCATGTCCTTCCATGATATTCCACGAGAAGATGAAAACGATATTTTCCATTCAGAGGGAGTAGTAAGGGTGTTCCAAATAATCGTGTTCGTAATTCTCTTTACATCCAATGATATAATGCAATCAGCTGTTTGGGAAACGGTGCTGGTTGAATAGGTTTTGTAAAATAGTTTGAAATAGCCGATTGCCAGCAAACCAAATAATACAAGCAATGCCCATTTTTTCCTGGTCATTAATTAAGCTTTTGCTCGCTCTCCGACTTCTCTTTTTCCATGATATCATTTATTGACTCAATCATGTTAAAGAAAAATTCAAGGCTGTTAGCATGATCTCCTGTGATCGCCATGGTGGTAGTGCTCTGGATGACACCACTCTTTACGTGGCTTTCCATTTTCACATTTCCAATATTTTCCTGCAGGTAATTGCTTATTTTTTTACTTGTGCCTGCATTCAATTCAGGGCTGATCTGTTGTATCAATGCCTTTGAATTGATCCTTAAAGAATAATTATTGTTAAGGATTGATGATTTGCTATCAGGGTCTGGCGTATATCCTGTATTGTTAAGCGTTATATCAATACTTTCTTTGGATGTTGTGATCACAAGTTTTCCGTCTTTCACCATAAAATAAAGGTTGCTTAATGGAAATTGTCCTTTATCAAAAACCAATTCATAGTAACCATTCCTTTGCTGGTAATTGTAATTGCCCGATTTTGCATACTTCAATGGTAGGTTTATCACTTTTTGCATAAATCCTTCTTTTTTTGTTTCCAGCACAAAAGTGAAGTTTGGTGACAATTCCTGCTTTGTCTTTTTCACCTCTTTGTATTTAAAATCAGTATCATATTCATAATCAGTATAACTAACAGTTGTAGTTTTCATGTCATGCAATACGAACATATAATTTCCGGGCATTAATTCTGCAATAGCTTTTTCATCTATGATAATTTCGAGGAGGTCGATGTAAACATCAGCTATATCTGCATACTTAGCAGTATAAGAATTATTATTCACATACTGCTTTATTAATTTATAGTAATAGTTTGCCATAGCTTCTGTGTTTATCGACATGGATAAAAAGCCAAGGTTACCAGGGTTCACATACTTAACAAGTGATGGATTTTGTTTACTATGGAAAAGATCTTTTCCAAGGCTTGTCATTTGCTCATCCGGGGAAAATGATCGCTGCTCGATCCTCATATTATCCTTTTCGAAGTATACATTAATTCCAGACCGGAAGGCTTCATCATTCTTTTTATTATTTTCAAGTGGCAGTGAACCAAACATTTTTCCAGGACCAAAGCCTGTGAAAAAAGTGGAAGAGTAACGGCTCAATAAATTTTGATAATCAAACCAAACAGTTATATCTGCATCTGCATCAACTACCTTTTTATAGGTGATATCTGTTTCAATTGATTTTACATTACCATTGAAAATATTATTAATTATATCGCCAGCTACTTGCTGCTGAATTGCTTTAGCCTTTTTTCCCTGTTCCAAATACCATTGATCCATTTTAGCCTGTGCGACACTATCAGAATATCCTTCTTGTGATTCGTCACCTGATATGATCACCTCCTCTTTATAGATCTCTTCCGGTTGTTCCTTTGGAACTTTGAGCTTTACGGGTGCTTTAGAATTTTTTCTTGATTTTGAATTAGAATTGCGTTGCACCGGTTTTGGTTTGATACTTTTTTTCTTTTGCACCGGCGCTTCTGGTATAACTTCTACTTTTTCGTCCATGGAAGGAGCGATCACAATTGGTTCATCCGGATCTGTAGTTACAACACTTATAGAGTCAGCCAGGTAATTGTGATAATATTGATGATCCTCGTATTTGCTTATCACAAGTACGGCCTGAGTATTGTTCCACCCAATATAGGAATCACCCGATAATCCAAGGAATTCGAATCCGTTCCTTTTTCCAGGTTTCATTTCTGCATGATAGTTTGCATCTAACAACCTAACAAACCCTGAAACATCTTTTATATGAAAAAGGGTTACAAAGCTCATACAGGTATCTTCCATTGAAATGTACTGGTAGCTGTCCTGTTCAAAATCAATCCCCGTATTCTGTAGTGATGTAAGGCTGTCGATCTTTAATGCTTTAAAAAATTCGTTCCTGACAAAATTGTAGCTGTCGATCTTTTTTATCGGCAGATTCTTTGAAAAATTTTTACCGGAATATTTAATTACCACTGAAGCATTGGATGGGATTTTATTCAATAAATTTTGGGAATGGCTATAAAGGTTTATAAGTAAGAACGGGATAGCCAGTAATATTCTATTCATTATTTAATAAGGTTTACGTTGTTTTCAATCGATCGTCTATTCGTCACAATTTCCAGGGCATTTAATGTAAGCATAACAGCTTTTTTATCCGCCGATAGTTTACTTGAAGGGTTACTGGCCGCCATTATCGGTCTGTCAAATCTAAAGATACTTGTATAGTTTGCAGAAGAAAATATTTCTTTATCAGCATTGCCAAGCTTCTGGTATTCTTCTTTTAGCAGGAACTTATTCATCCTGCTGAATGAAGCGCCAGTTGCATTAAACTTATAAGTGTCTGTGATCGCTGAACGATCCTTTTCATTGTTCGCTGTATTTTTAATTGCTGCGTTCAAATCGTCTACCTGCGTAAATTGACAAGAGATGGTAGCAATAAAATTTTCAAGGTCAAGCGAGGTTTTTACGTTGCTGATCCCCGCAGTTCTTTTTACTCTTTTTTCAATTTCCGAGATCTTTTCCTCTATCTCAACTTTGCCAGGGATCTTGTGCCCGTTCACAGTTTTCATTTTCATGATGGAGTTGAGCTTTGTCCTGCTTTTACTCATATTAATAACAAGCTGGAAATTGCCGGAGCCAACTTTATTGACGGAAAGCTGCTCAATGATCTCAAAACAACTTTGCAATAGAAATAAACAACTGAACAAGGCCAGGTATGCAATGTTTTTCATGAAAGCAGTTTGATCAAAACTATATAATTAAAAGGCAAACATACCATTCAGTGACTGAATAATCCCTGTTTAGATAAATGAATTGTCGAAATTATTTTCTTGTCAGAATCACTTTTTTTGTTGACTGAATGTCAGTTCCTATTACTTTCACCAAATAGGTTCCTGCGGGAAAGTTCATTTTTACTTTAATGTTTCCCGAAATATCATGAAATTTATTATTATAAACTTCATTTCCTTTCAGATCATGGATCTGTATAGTTGACTCTCCTTTTATCGATTGTGAAAAAATAATATTCATCTCTGACCCTGAGATTGGATTTGGAGAAATTTCACATGTCGGTCTCTCACCGAATTTAACGGGAACAATATTAGAATATTTAGAATATCCATCCACATCAACCTGTTGCAGGCGATACCAGGACCTGCCATTAACCGGAAAGTCATCGATGAACGAATACATGTGACGCATTGATGTGGTTCCGCTTCCACCTACTTCGCCAAGCTTGATAAAACTATTTGCATTCTCTGAACGCTCAATATTAAAATGATGATTGTTCAATTCACTTTCCGTTTTCCAGTTTAGCTGAACTTTTTTATTTACCGCACTCGCTGTAAATGCAAGATCGTTCACTGGCAAAGGAGGATTGGGTGGTGTTGTAAATGTCCATAGCGGGCCGAATGTAGTATTAACTCCGTCATAAAGTTCCGCGTACCATTCGTATTCTGTAAGTTCTAAAAGTCCCGCCCAGTTTGCACAAACATTTGTGCCCGACGATGCATTGCTTACTTCACCGATCAAGCTGTATGCTCCGAGGTTTACAGGAATTGTGAATTGGCTGTCATCATCAGTTTGAAAAGTATTCGTGAATGGAGAATATGTTTTTGCTGATAAAGTATTTTGCTGTGGATCAAATTCATAAATTCTCAATTGGCCATTACCTCCACCGGTTGTTCCCTGGTAATCGGATAGTAGCGTATTAACTGTTCTTCCTGCAAAAACATCGGATCTTCTTGCTTCTCCATCGGTAGAATGGACGTGGCCGCAGAGTAACAAAATATAATTGGAATAATTCTTCAATCTTGTATAGATCGCTTGTCCCTGCACACTATAAGATTGGTCCTCGTTTATGCCATAGTGTGTCAAAATGATCACTTTTCTATTCGGATAAGTTTGAACCAATCCTTCTGCCCATTCAAGGGGTCCCCCGGAAGCAGTGAAAGAAGCTAACTGGTCATATTCAAAAGAGATCACAAGAAAGTCAACGCCGCTTGCGCTAAAAATCTCGTAATGATTATCGTTATTAGAACCGTAATGTCCGCCGTAATAAGTGCGTCCTGCGAAATGGCTTGAACCAAAAAATTGATTAAAATAAGTCGTTGTTCCCGCAGCTGATCCATTGGGTGTCTGGTCATGATTTCCTACACATAGACTGAACGGTATCCCTTGTGCCAAGCCTGTTTGGACAGCGCTTTCTATTGGAGATATTGCAGTAACAACCCGTTGGTATTCTATCTCATTGTTACTCCCCGGTGGATTATCTCCATTCTGCACACAATCGCCCAGGTGACCCACAAAAACTATATTGTTTGAAACCCGGTTTGCAATGATCCATGCAGTTTGTGAATTGAACATGGATGCAAATCCCCCGTTATTACCTTGCGGTTCTTCCGTATAATATTGTGTATCTGGTAATACGATCGTAGTGAATTTACCAGAACCTCCTGCCGGCTTTTTTCTTCCATAGAACCTTACCCTGAGACTGCCCCCATCAGGATCACTAACGGTAGAGCATACATTAGGACTAAGTGTTAAAGTTGTGCCTGCGTTTGCGGGAGAGGGATTTGCCGGTTGATTTGGTACAGCAAGCGTTGAACTCTTTATATTATCTGCAGCATTTAATATACCATATGCCTGGAATAATTCCTGGTTGTCTATTGCCTTATAGTTGTTTATTTGAACATTTATAAGATCGTTTTTCTCCTGGGCATTTTTAAAGTAGCAGGCTTGTAAGATCAGTATACATGTCAGCAGGTGTGATATTCTTTTCACAGTAAATTTTTTATATAGTAAAGCTATAAATTTCCCTAAGAAATAGTGAAAATAAATATATGAACTACCCTTTTCAAACAACGTGACTTTATCGAGAATAGGATCAGCTTTAGCCGTTCAGCTCGAATTGACCGTGCTTCCACGGGCTGTTAATTAACCACATATCTAATAAAATAACCGTTGTTATATTTACGTGACCGGTGTATTACATCGCAGCATATATTCAATCCATGAAAAAGTTCCTACTTGCAAGCTTTTTTTGTTTTCTTGTAATAACTGCTATTGCAAATCCACCCGATAGTATTATACCAAAAAAGAAATACCAGACAAACCGGCTAACTGGCAATATCTCTCTTGATGGAATTCCATCCGAAGAATCATGGAATGCAGTTGAGTGGGCAGGTGATTTTATCCAATACCAACCTACCGAAGGTAAAGCTCCGGCACAGCCAACTAGTTTTAAAATCCTGTACGATGACAAATACCTGTACATAGCTTACAACTGCCATGACGTGGCACCGGATTCAATAGTAAAGAGAATGGGCAGGCGTGATGAATTTCCCGGTGATTGGGTTGAAATAAATATTGATAGCTACCACGACCAGCGAACTGCATTTTCATTCACACTTTCGGTATCGGGTGTACGCGGCGATGAGTTCATTTCTAATAATGGAAATAATTGGGACGGCAGCTGGAACCCTGTCTGGTTTGCAAAAACACATGTTAATAAAGACGGATGGAGTGCTGAGGTAAAGATCCCGCTAAGCCAGCTGCGGTATGGAAATGAGCGTGAAAAGGTTTGGGGCTTACAGGTGCAACGGTTGATATTCAGGAAAGCCGAGCGCTCTACCTGGCAGCTGATCCCGCAAAATTCCGGCGTATGGGTCAGTGGATTTGGAGAACTGCACGGCCTGAACGATATACCAACACACCGCCAGGTTGAAATAGCCCCATATGTTACTGCCCAAGCTGATAAATATAAAAAAGAACCCGGAAATCCTTTTGCGGATGGCTTTGATACAAAGGTTACCGCTGGAGTTGATGGAAAGGTTGCCATCACAAATGACCTTATCCTTGATTTTACGATCAATCCTGATTTTGGACAGGTTGAGGCCGATCCCTCACAGGTACGCATAGATGGTTTTCAGAATTTTTTTGATGAAAAGAGGCCATTCTTTGTAGAAAGCCGCAATATTTTTGAATACCAGCTTACCGGTTCAGAAGCAGGCGGGGATTATGATGAAGATTTGCTTTTTTATTCACGGCGCATTGGAAGTTCACCACATGGATACCCAAACGCAGCCGATTCAGAATATGTAAAATATCCACAGAATACTACCATTCTGGGTGCAACAAAGTTTAGCGGCAAGACAAAAAAGGGCTTAAGCCTAGGTGTATTAGATGCAGTTACACAACGAGAGAATGCGGTCATAGACAATGATGGCAAACGGAGAAATGAAATGGTTGAGCCACTTACAAATTATTTTGTTGGAAGGCTGCAGAAGGACATCAGTGGTGGTAACACGATCATCGGGGGTATTTTCACTGGCGTTAACCGGGAACATGGTATGGACAATGTACTCCACAGGAGTGCATATTCCGGTGGAGTAGATTTTTTACATTATTGGAAGAAACGCACCTGGTATGTTCGTGGAAATGTAGTTTTAAGTAGCGTAAATGGAACAAGGGAAGCCATATTAAATACTCAATACTCATTTGAACATCTTTTCCAGCGCCCAAATGCAAGTGAACTAACGCTAGACACTAGCCGAACTTCCCTTACAGGTACCGGGGGTACATTGCGCTTCGGAAAGATCGGTGGTAAGTCAGGAAAATTAGGCCAGGTATTAAAATTTGAAACTGGTATCACGCTTCGATCACCTGAACTGGAGCTCAATGATATTGGCTTCATGCTCACTTCCAATGAGATCAATCATTTTACGTGGGTAGGATTGCATTTTCAAAGACCGTTCTTAAAATTCAGGAATGCACGCCTTAATTACAATCATTATCTACGTTGGGATTATGCAGGCCAAATGTTATACAAGCAATTCAATTTTAACGCGTTTGCACAATTTAAAAATAACTGGCAAACAGGAACAAGTGTTACCTGGAATCCTTATGATGTGTCAAATACTTCACTGCGTGGTGCGGGTTCTTTGCGCAGGCCAGATGGTATAGGCTGGAGCTATAATTTAAGAAGCGATTCAAGGAAGAAATTTTCCGTTGGCGTCAATACTTTCCGTTTTTGGGGCTTTCACAATTCAATGGATGCAAAAAGCGCCGGGGTCTCCATATATCTTGTTCCTATCAATGCTTTTAGCATTAGCCTAAGCGCTAATTTTGATGACTATTACAGGAGGCAGGACCAGTTTGTTCAAAGCACTACTTTTAATAACACGCCACGCACTATTGTGGCAGAGGTAAAACAAAAAACCTTGCGCTTTACCGGTAGGTTAACTTATAATATTTCCCCGGATCTGACGGTACAGTATTATGGCCAGCCCTTTATAACCCGTCCCAAATACCGGAATTTTGCTTACGTTTCAGACCCATTAGCGAAAAGATCAGTGGACAGGTTCACCGTCTTATCGCCGGCACAGGTGAAATATGAAAGTATTGGCAACCAGTACCTGGTTGATGAAGATATTGACGGGTCAGTGGATTATCAATTCCGTAACCCTGATTTCAATTTTGTCCAGTTTCGTTCAAACCTGATAATCCGTTGGGAATATAAGCCGGGTTCAGAATTCTATCTTGTATGGTCAGATGGAAATACCCCGGATGCCAGCCATGACCTTAATTCACCGGTTCTCCATAGTTTATTTAAAAATGCATTTACAAAAGGTGCGAGAAACAGCTTTCTTGTGAAATTCACGTATCGGTTCCTGAAGTAATTAAGATTACCAGAGCCTTATATTCCCATATTTTTAAAGCAATAATTTTTTACAAATGTTCACTGTTTTCACCGGCCGAACAACTTATCCAATAAACAATTTAAAAATTTATTATTTTTTAATATCTTTAAACTGCAGTAGACGATCATTTCCATCTTCCTTTAAACCTTGCTGAATCCTGCTTAAAGCCTGTTTTTATGGTGTAACCTAAATTTTAAGCATGTTAATAAAATTTACCTACAGATCTTTTATCCAGATAATAATTATAATCCTTCAGTTCTGTTGCACGAGTGAAGCGCAGGTAATCAATATTCGGCCATATTCACAGGTATATTCAGAAAATTTAAGGGGAAGTTGTATCCTTTTTGGAAACACAAGTATGCATATTGTTGATGCAGATACTGTCAGTACAAGTAAGATCAATGAAACTGCTGATCCCACCAATCCATTTGGCGGACTTGGATATAGCCAATTCGGAAATGATTTTGAGAATATGCAATTTGCCGATATAGATATCACAGCTTCCAATGCAGTCCTATTTGAAATGGGGTCAACATGGAAATATCTTGCCAATGGCATCGACCAGGGCAGGAGCTGGCGCTTATTGAACAACCCGGATATATGGCCTTCAGGAAGTTCCAGCTTTGGTTACGGTCACGCACAGACGACTACAATTCCATCAGGACATATAACCACTTATTTTTTGAAGACAGTGAACATTACAGACCCGGCATTGTTTTCCGAGTTTGATTTTACATACAGCTACGATGATGGTATTGCATTTTATGTTAATGGCACAGAAGTGACAAGAGAAAATCTGCCTGCCGGGAATATAAGCTTTGGAACCCCCGCCTCCTCCATTAATTATACATTGAACTCAACATTTTCAATACCATCAACTTATTTTATTGCCGGTGATAATATTATTGCTGTTGAGATCCACCAGAACATTTCTACAAGCAGCAACTGTTATTTTGATATGGCATTAAAAGCCAAGGCAAGATCAACCATTAATTCATCTTCTGCCAATCTCTTGCTTCCGGCGGGAACCAATACTATAAAGTTTGCAAGATTATATTGGGGAGGCAGAATTGCTGACAGCACCCTGGTTAATTCACCGGATACCTTGCGTACCATCAGGATCAGGAAAGGAACAAGTGGCTCATATTCTCCTGCAACAGCACCAGCAACCAATGTGGATACTTATGCCGTAACCTTAACCGAAACAATCTACCAGGCATACGTTGACGTTACTTCATTTATTCAGAACAATGGAGCAGGAACATATACCGTCGCTGATATACCTTCCCTCACCGGCTCTAATGGTGACGGTGGTAATTATGCGGGATGGAGTATTGTTGTTGCATATGAAAATACTTCCTTAAATTATAATAGTGTTCGCATATATGATGGCTATTCAAGGGTATATGATTTTGGGATACCAGTTACCCAACAGATAACTTTAACCGGCCTTAATGTCCCCAACAACCCACTTACATCAGATGAGGCAGTTATGTCAACCATGGTTTGGGAAGGAGATGCAAACCTGTTTGAAAGCCTTACAAACCCATCCGGCGATTACCTTAAACTGAATAATATATTTGTTAGCAATGCGGTAAACCCTGTCTCTAACTTTTGGAATGGCTCTATATCCAAAAATGGCGCATTTGTAACAGGCAACAGAAACCCGGATCATTTTAACCAGATGGGAATCGATATTGATGAAATGAATGTAGGAACGGGTTATAACATTCTGCCTGATGCAACAACTGTAACCGTGGAGTTTGGTACAGAAGCCGATCAATATTTCCCAAGCATATTTGCTTTTTCAATCAGGATGAAAGAGCCACAGATAACATTGGATAAAACAGTGCATGATGCAAATAACAGCGGGTTTGTTGATGCGAACGAAATACTTACGTACACGCTTAGTGGCATAAACACAGGA
>JBDSDG010000269.1:0-8427 GCA_039920685.1 Ferruginibacter sp. | reverse complement strand
CCACAGCATACACATTAAAACAATTGTGTTGCTTAACATGGTCCGTCTTAATATCATAACTATCATCTACAGGATGAACAACCTGGAGCATACCTACAGAAAGTGCTTGTGAATAATAAGCTTCGGGAATTAAAATACTTTCGCTAAAATCATAAGCAACTGTAACCCCCATGTTTGGATCATTGAAAATGCTATTTGAGCGCATCACATTTTGCAATGCTTCCGAAATTTCACCCGGGATCATTTTATTTGTAAAATTATAAACTGCGAGGCCCCTTATGATGACAGGATCTTTCCTAAACCAAATAAAGGAGATACTACACGACCCTGCTTCTACAAGCAAATGGTTCTGCTCTCTTTCATCCTTCTCCGGTAGTATATTGAATGTGGGTTTCAAATATTTTAATTTGGCTGACAAAATAAGATAATTTTGCTGACTTTATGGAAAGTATAGCAGCAATAAATGATTTAAGGGTCAAAGTAAACAACAGGCATATTCTGTCTATTGCGTTGCCTATCACACTTGCTATTTTTATCCCACAGCTAAATATGCTGATCAACAGTATCTTTCTTGGTCATCTCAGCAATGAAGCGTTGGGAAATGCAGGAATAACAGGCGTTTTTTACCTCATATTTGCCGTAGCAGGTAATGGATTGAACAATGCAATGCAGACTGTATTTTCAAAGTATGCAGGAAGTGGTGAATCCAATATGTTCAAAACAATACTTACGCAGGGAATAAGGATTAGCGTGCAATTTGCTATTGTGTGCATTGCCTTCACCTGGCTTATTGCTCCATTTATTATGCAACAGGTAGCAAATGCCGCCTCTTATCCGGCGGAAATGAGTTTTATAAGGATACGGATCCTTGGCCTTCCATTTCTTTATCTTTTTCAAATGGGTAACGCATTTCTTGTTGCTTCGCTTAATAGCCGCTTCCTGATGATTGGTTTTATAGTGGAAGCTTTTGTGAATGTGTTATTCGACTACCTGTTGATATTTGGAAAATTTGGATTTCCGCAAATGGGTTTTAATGGAGCGGCCGTTGCATCGGTGATAGCTGAATTTACTGGTAGCATCGTAGTTTATCTTGTGTTGATAAAGACCGGGTTAAGATCAAGGTATCAACTATTACAACATTACAAATATGATCGTGCAACCAGTAAGGAAATATTTAAAGTTTCTGTTCCGCTTGTGTTACAATATATCATCAGCGTAACAACCTGGCTGATCTTTTTCTTATTGATAGAATCAAAAGGAACGGTAGCAAAAGCGATCAGCAACGTTATGCGGAACGTATTCGGCCTTGTAGGTGTTTTTGTATGGGCCTTTGCCAGTACTTCAAATGTAATGGTGAGCAACCTTATGGGTCAAAGGAGATATGAAGATGTGATGCTGGTTATAAAAAGAATCATGTACTGGAGTGTTGGGCTTTGCTCATTCATGTGCCTGCTGCTAAATGTATTTCCAAGATCATTCTTTGAATTATTTGGGCAGGGAGAAAATTTCCTGGCAGAAGGTATACCTGTGGTACGTGTTGTATCACTTGGACTGGTACTGATGAGCATTGCGAATATCTGGCTGAATGGAGTTACAGGAACCGGTAAGACCAAAATGAATTTGCTGATAGAAATAGTGGCAATCACATTATACCTGGTATACACCTGGATCTTTATGAAAGTTCACTACATCTCTTTAGCGATGGCATGGAGCAATGAATTCATTTACTGGACATCAATTTTCCTGATCGCATTTTTTTTCTTAAAGAGTGGCAAATGGAAGCCGGCAAATTAGGAAAAATAAGAGTGATGCACACGTAGGTCAGTTAGCATTCCATGTATTGTTTGCATAATTTATGTCTGGAAAATTTTTGCCAGGATCGATCGTAGCGGATCGTAATCTTTCGGTAACTGGAATCACAACCTTAAAAGTATCGGTGTTATTCCATATCTCAACCGGCAGTTTTAAATTGCCTTTCTTACCTGACATGGTTTCATAACTTATAAGTACGGGCATTGCCATCTGATCGAAATTGGCAAGGCTGAGAATCGCACCATTACCTGGTATATCATTGTCATATTCTACACCGGTAATTGCCTGGTCGAGTGAATAGTTTTCAAGAAACCATTCTCGCCAGAACCATGAGAGGTCCTCTCCTGCTACATTTTCCATGGTGCGGAAAAAATCCCATGGAGTTGGGTGTTTGAATGCCCATCGGTCAATATAAGTTCTGAATGCATAATCAAACCTTTGCGGACCGAGAATATGATCTCTTAATAATTCCAATGCATAGCCGGGCTTATAATAAAGTTCCGCACCGATATTCGCTTCCTTCATTGCGTCGGGAGTATTGAAAACTGATTCAGAACCCGAATTAAATATATATGGAATTCGCTGATCTTTGTCAAGTCCTGTAGTTTTATATTCACCGTTGTTAAAATCAATCTTTGCCAATGAATTGATGAAAGTATTAAATCCTTCATCCATCCAGCCGTACTTTCTTTCGTTACTTCCAACGATCATTGGAAACCAAGTATGTCCAAACTCATGATCTGTAACTCCAAAAAGTCCACCTTCCTGAGCATTGTTTCCACAAAACACAATCCCGGGATATTCCATTCCACTAACATTACTTGCAACATTCACTGCCACAGGGTATGGATATTCAAACCAGCGCTTGCTATAATTTTCAATACTTCCTTTTATATATTCAGTTGATCTTCCCCATTTTTTGTTGCCGGCACTTTCTGAAGGATATACACTCATAGCCAGCGCTTTTTTACCATTTGGCAAATTGATTCTGGCTGCATCCCATATGAATGATCTTGAAGACGCCCAGGAAGCATCGCGTGCATTGACGATCTTGTAATGCCAGGTAAGTGTTGTTCCTTTTGGCCGTGAGTTCGCATCTGTTACCTCACGTTCAGTTCGGATCATAACGGTCTTTTCACTTGACCTGGCTTCCTGCAAACGAGTTACCTGTTTTGCAGTTAATACTTCCACTTCATTTTGTAATTCACCGCTTGCGACAACAATATGTGATGCAGGAGCCGTAATATTAATATCAAAGTTTCCGTATTCAAGATAGAACTCACTTGGCCCGAGATATGGCAACGTGTTCCATCCTTCGATGTCATCAAATACACACATACGGGGATACCATTGGGCAACAGCAAAAATATTTCCATTGCTGGTCTTAAGTATTCCGCACCGATCAGCGCCATATTCCGGTAATACAAAAGAATAATTGATCTTAATGTTCAACGAATCCCCTCCTGGCCTAACAGCCTTGGGTAAACGAATCTGCATCCTGGTATCTTCAACCAGGTAATCTGCCTTGCTGTTATCGCCAACTGTTACTGAGGATATCATGTAACCACCTTTGAACTTAGACTTTGCATCACCATACCTGCTATGAACATCGGCTGGCATCCGCTGCTGACCGCGGCTTTCTGCATTAAAAAAATTCTGGTCGAGTTGCAGCCATAAAAACAGTAATGCATGAGGACTGTTGTTCTTATAAGAAATTACAACGGTTCCGCTGATCTCATTTGTTACATCATTTAAAGAAACGTTGATCTTATAGTCTGCCCGGTTCTGCCAGTATCCAACGTTTGGCCCTCCTGTAGCTGCACGGCTTATATTGATGGAGGATGGATATGGAATGGGAGAAAATAATAGGTGGGGGTCATATTTACTTGTTTTACCCTGAGAAAAACAATTGTGACATATAAATATAAGGCTGGCAAAGGCAACAAGTTTTTTCATTATTATTATTTGATTTTCGAAGTTAACTACAGTTAACTTAATTACACTGATTCAGGCTAATTACACTAATTTAATTACAAAATTACCCGTTTCCAGGTAAGGGATCTTTCCCCGAAGTTTATGACTAGTGCCAGCTTCAATCCTGTTACGGAAAGATAACTTAATGCTTGGGCAAGATGATTATCAACAATTGAGGATGAAGATTTAATTTCAAGAACAATTGAATTAAAAACTATAAAATCAGTTTTATAAGGATTTTGAAGTACTTGGTCTTTGTATCTTATACTGAATTTTTTCTCTCTGCAGTAGCTGATGCGGTTCTCAATAAAATCAATTTCCATTGCATCTTTAAAATTGATCTCTTTCAATCCCATGCCTAAGGCCTTATGAATCGTCATGCATATACCGACAATTGTGTATGATTCATTTTTAAATAAAAGCTCTGCCACCTAAAGTAAATTAGTGTAATCAGCTAAAATTAGTGAAGTGCCTTGGCAAATTCGGGTAACTAAATAAATATTAATTCCTCATCTCCATTCCTTCAACAATTTTCGTCCCTGTTGCTGGATCGCAGCGTCATCTTCAGTTTGAATGGGAAGCGATAACATTACATTCAGGTATGCGATGGCTTTTTCTTTTTGCCCATTTTGCATATAGGCCTTTGCCATTTCGAGGTAGTTTAAAATAAAACCAGGTACGATGGCTCTTACTTTTTCAAATGCATGTATTGATTCTTTCAAAGATGCAGCAGGTACTCCACCATACAGGACCTTTACTGCGGCCTTTTCAATAAAATTTAAATTGGTTATTTCATAATGCCACCTACCTAAAATATGCCATGCCTTAAAGTTGCGTGCATCAAATTTTATTGACAGGTCAACATACTTTTTTATTTCCCTGGCATTCTGGATCTTTTCCTTGCCTGATCTTGTCATAGAACTTCTGCCCAATACCATACCCATCAGGCAGTTTGCTTCTGAATTATGTGGATTTATTTTTAATGCAAGACCTGCATAGGTTTTTGCCGCATGGTAATAATCATCCCTCACTTTAGGGTCGGTTTGCCGTTGCCCGATACGGCTACACAATTCACTGCATTTATTAACGGCATATATATTCAGGGGCTGAAGCTTTAAAACCTCCCTGAATTTGTGAAAAGCCGCTTTTTCATCCGGTATCGATTCAAGCCTGTCACCTTCTTTAATAAGACTGCTCACATCCTGGGGAAGAGCAAATAGAAATGGATAAAGAATCAAACAAAAAATAAAAACCGGCCTCATTTTAAAAAACTTTTGAATAAGTAACCCCTACGTTTCCAATAAAATTATTAATAGGCGGATGAAGTTTATAAATACCAATCGAGATCAGCCTTATCCGGTTATCCAATAAGCAGATATCTTCAGTTATATTCTGCGCAAGCACTTCGAGCAGTGCAACAGGATGAACCATATGCTTTTTTACAATTTCATACACATTTACATAGTTGATCGTGTCATTAATAGAAGTGACTTTACTTGCACTATCAAATTGAATAGATACGTCAACTTCAAAATTTGTTCCTGTTATAGCTTCCTCGTCATGCAGTCCATGATGGGCAAAGAATTGAAGTTTATTTAGATTTATAGTAAACATTAGTGTAGGCCTTTTTCACTTAAATACCTTTCAGCATCCAATGCCGCCATACATCCGCTGCCAGCTGCGGTTACAGCCTGCCTGTATATCTTATCCTGAACATCACCAGCTGCAAAAACACCATCCACATTAGTTTTAGCAGTACCCGGAACCGTTAACAGGTAACCGGATTCGTCCATATCAAGCCAGCCCTTAAAAATTGTACTGTTCGGTGTATGTCCAATGGCAACAAAGAAAGCACTTAACGCAATTTCCTGTTTTTCTTTGGTCTGGTTATTCAGGATCCTTATGCCTTCAACTTTAGTATGGCCCAATACCTCATCTATCTCGCTGTTCCAATAGATCTTTATGTTTGGTGTAGCGATCACACGTTCCTGCATTACCTTACTTGCACGCATCTCATGTCTTCTAACGATCATGTGTACATGACTGCAGATCTTTGAAAGATACAATGCCTCTTCAGCTGCAGTGTCGCCAGCGCCAACAATTGCAACTTCCTTTCCTTTAAAAAAAAATCCATCGCAAACAGCACATGCACTAACACCATGGCCGTTAAGCCGTTGCTCACTTTCAATACCGAGCCATTTTGCAGAAGCCCCGGTGCTTATAATTACCGCATTTGCCTCGATCCATTTTTCTTCATCGATCTCAACTTTTAAAGGATAGGAGGAAAAGTCAACATTGGTGGCAAGTCCGTACCTGATATCTGATCCCATTCTTGCGGCCTGTTTTTCAAAATGCACCATCATTTCCGGACCTTGAATCCCTTCCGGGTAACCTGGATAATTTTCAACATCAGTTGTGATGGTAAGTTGTCCGCCCGGCTGAATTCCCTGGTAAAGGATAGGCTTGAGATTTGCCCGGGCCGCATAAATTGCTGCGGTATAACCTGCAGGACCAGAACCAATGATCAGACAATTGGTTTGCTCTGTTATACTTTTTTCCATATTATTCTTTCCCGAAAAATATTTAGTTTGTTTAAATTTAATTTACTGTACGATCAAAGTGCGATACCATGCTGCATAACCGCTGAAAACACCCAGCGCACCGTTAGAAATATTTCCAACTACTTTGTTCGGCTGTGCAAAAGGATTTCCAATGCTTTGGTATGCAAATTCCCATGTGCTCCAGAAGGTATAAGTGGCCTTATCAATATTACAGAACTTAAATGTTACCGAGTCTCCTCTTTTATAAAAATTGCTGTCAGCTTTTGGGGGATCATTTTTATCTACTCCCTGTGGAAATGCAACGTCATATGTAGTACCATCGATAACCTCATCAGTATAAACGGAATTTTCACCCGGGAAGAATGGCTCAAAATTATTCTGGGTAAAATATCTTACAAAATTTCCTAATCCAACGGGATCGTGAGCTTTAACCATCATCACTCTTTTACTTGTGTCGAGGAATGGTGCTTGCTGAAAATAAATGGAATCCGGTATGATCGCTAAAGATGGAATGGTTACTGATGCATTGTATTCTTTCCCGCCATCAATGATCTTTAAAGTATAGGCGGTATTTAACTGTCCAACAAATGCAGTTGATAAAGATGATGAATCAATTGTATAAACGTATGCATTATACCCCGGCACAAGTGGGACCGCCCTTTCTTTAAGCTTATGTGTTAATATACCATTGGAAATAAATACGTCTGCATCATGTACAAAGGAACCTGCGAGCAACTGTGCATCAAGCTTTCCGAAATAGGAGAAACTATTTGTCAACACCACGGTAGGTGCCTGGCCATTTTCAATTGTGGCATCCACCACCAATACTTCCGGGGAAACCTTCAGATCAAAATCTATATTTTTCTCACAGGAAAGAAGAAGCAAAGAAACAGCTGCCAGCAACACTTTATTCATCTTGCAAATTTACTCAATTTATATACACTAAAATTCTGCCGAACCCTATGCCTTTGTGAAAATGTATAAGGTGATAACATTCCTTAACAGTCATTGTTTCAATAAAAAAACCCCGGAGGTCCGGGGTAAATTATATAACCAGAAAATTTTATCCTAAATATGCTTTCAAAGCTCCACTGTAGCGGGCTTTCTGCAAGCGCTTAATGGCTCTTTCCTTGATCTGGCGGATACGCTCCTTGGTGAGATCATATTTTTGACCAATCTGCTCAATAGTAACGCCGTTTTCTCCATCAAGACCAAAATAAGCATTTACGATCTCGGCTTCACGCGGACTTAAAGATTTCAATACACGACGGATCTCATTCTTCAATGAATCATGCATTACGTCCTCATCTGTTTCTGCTCCACCTTTTAAAAGGTCGCCCATTGCAACATCTTCAGCTTCATGAACCGGCGCATCCAAAGAAGTATGCCGGGTATTGCTTTGAAAAATATTATTGATTTCTGTTTCACTCATCTCAAGAAGCTCTGCCAGCTCTTCAGTAGATGGCTCCCTTTCATGTTCCTGCTCAAAAGCCATATAAGCTTTATTCGCCTTATTGTAGGTTCCGATCTTGTTTTGCGGTAAACGAACCAATCTTCCCTGCTCGGCCAATGCCTGTAAGATCGATTGGCGGATCCACCATACAGCGTAAGAGATAAATTTAAATCCCTTCGTTTCATCAAAACGCTGTGCTGCTTTTATCAGTCCAAGATTACCTTCATTTATAAGGTCACTCAGGGAAAGCCCCTGGTGCTGGTATTGTTTAGCAACCGATACTACGAAGCGAAGGTTCGCCTGTACCAGTTTGTCAAGTGCACGCTGATCGCCCATCTTGATCTTTTGCGCCAGGATGGTCTCTTCCTCTGGCGTTATCATTGATATTTTAGAAATTTCCTGCAGATATTTTTCAACCGCTTGCGAATCCCTGTTGGTTATCTGCGTTGCTATTTTAAGTTGCCTCATTTTATAGAATTAAATTCACAATAAATTACACTTAATAGACAGTTTTTAATGGGAAAAGGTTGCAAAGGATTGGGAAATACATCAAATAGTCTGCAAATTTACCATTCAAATCTTGCATTTCATAACAATTACGGAAATAAAGGATAAAAGGTGTATAAA
>JBDSDG010000268.1:0-3875 GCA_039920685.1 Ferruginibacter sp. | reverse complement strand
ACCTTAAAATCAGCTATTTCTGACTTTCCAGTCAGAGTGAATTTTTCGTTCACTATTTGAGATGTTGCTTCAGGTGTGCCATTTGAACCATTTAGTAATGAGACAGTTGTGCCATCTGTAAATCCCTTTATATTACCCATTATCAGGTAACCATCTGCAGGCTTAACTGTTTTAATGATTGCCTTTTTAGGTGCACCAGTTTGAGCGTTCTGTGCAATTGCCAAGCAAGGGACCAAGGTTACAAAAAGAAAATATTTTTTCATCATTCGATTTTACGAACTGCAATTTAAAATTCTTTCGGCAGAAATTTTTAACTCATTCATATTATTAACACAGTTTATTTACCAGTTAAAATATGGTGCAGGAATTTAGCAGTATCCATTTCTATATTGACTGAATCTTTCAATGCCTTAATATACGCGCTTCCAATGATAGCTCCACGAGAATAAGTACAGGCATCCTTGAAACCTGTATGGTTACTGATCCCGAATCCAACCATCACCGGATTCTTTAGATCCATTTTTTTTAGCCTGTCAAAAAATGCCTTTTGAAAATTAATATCCTGCTGCTTCCCGGTGGTGCCGGATGAGGATACGGCATATAAAAACCCGCTGCTAAACTGATCGATCTTTTTAATCCTGGCAATACTAGTCTCAGGGGTTACAAGGAAAATCGAATGAAGCTGGTTCTTTATAAAAATTTGCTTATATCTATCTACATATTCACTCAAAGGAAGGTCGGGTAGGATAATCCCATCCACACCAGCGGAGTTGGCATCTGCACAAAATTTTTCTATCCCATATTGAATTACCGGATTCAGATATCCCATTAAAATGACAGGTATTTTTATATTTTCCTTTTCCTTTGTCAATTGTTTAAAAAGCAGGGAAAGATTCATTCCATTTTGTAAGGCCAACAAATTGCTCTGTTGTATCACGGGCCCGTCGGCGATCGGATCACTATAAGGAATTCCAACCTCCATTATTTGAGCACCATGCTTTTGCAATGATAACATAACCTCAACAGTACTATCAATTTGAGGATATCCTGCCGTAAAGAACACATTCAATAAATTATTTTTATTTGAATTAAATAATTGATCAAGCCGGTTGAATATTCTCTCTTTCAATATGTTATATTTGATTAATGTAGGTGGCTAAATCCTTATCACCCCTTCCACTCAGGCAAATCACTACCCTATCGTGTTTTTTAAATTCAATATCCTTTAATATCGCGAAAGCGTGCGCAGATTCAAGTGCAGGGATGATACCGGTGGTTTTAGCAAGATCTAAACCCGCCCTCAACGCTTGTTTATCAGTTGCTGACATAAATGATGCTCTTTTGCTTTTGAATAAATTTGCATGCATGGGGCCGATCCCGGGGTAATCCAGTCCTGCAGAAATACTATGAGGCTCTACAACCTGTCCATCTTCGGTTTGCATCAATAAGCTTTTACTACCGTGAAGTATACCTGTTGTGCCAAGTTGAGTGGTAGCAGCAGATTTCCCGGAATCAATTCCGCAGCCCGCCGCTTCTACAGCAATGAGCTTCACTTTTTTTTCATTGAGGAAGTGGTAAAATGCACCGGCTGCATTACTTCCACCACCAACACAGGCAATAATATGTGTAGGGAGCTTGTGCCCGGTTCTATCGAATAATTGCTTTTTTATTTCCTTACTGATCACGCTTTGAAAACGTGCCACCATATCGGGATATGGATGTGGGCCAACAACACTACCGATTATGTAATGTGTATCATTCGGATTATTGATCCAATCCCTGATAGCTTCGTTCGTAGCATCCTTTAAAGTTTTACTTCCGCTTGTTACAGGTATAACCGTAGCCCCCATCATTTTCATCCGGGCTACATTCGGCGCCTGGCGCTCTATATCTTTCTCCCCCATATAAATGACACATTCAAGACCCTTCAATGCGCATACCGTTGCGGTTGCCACACCGTGCTGCCCCGCACCGGTCTCTGCTATGATCCTTTTTTTACGCAGGTGTTGTGCCAGGATAACCTGCCCGATCGTATTGTTGATCTTATGGGCACCGGTATGACACAGGTCTTCACGCTTCAGATAAATATTTGTGTTGGCTTCCACGCTCAACCGTTGAGCAAAGAATAATGGAGTTGGCCGGCCTGCAAAATCTCTCAGCAGCAGATCAAATTCTTTTTTAAATAATCGCGTGGAAGTTATCTTTTTATATTTTTTTTTAAGCTCTGAGACATTTGGATAAAGCATCTCAGGAATAAATGCCCCGCCAAATTCTCCGTAATAACCATTATTATCAGGGCTGCTGAATTGCACGGATCTGTTCTTGTGTTTCATAATTATTTTACCGGTACCAATTAATTATTTCAAACTGTGAATGAATTGAAGTACGAGCCCCATGTCTTTTACTCCAGGCTCCTTTTCAAAGCGGCTGTTAATATCAACCCCATAAAAATCCGGGTGAGTGATTTTTTTTACCATCAAGAAATCTTCAGGACCGATACCCCCACTCAGGAAAAAAGGCTTTTCAATTTTGCAGGCCTCGATCTTTTTCCAATCAAATTTTTTACCTGTGCCACCTTTGCCATTTTCATGTGCTGAATCAAATAAATAATAATCACAAACCTCATCATATTCTTTGATCATATATTCAATTGATCTGTCGCTCGCATCATCTATGCGAAATGCCTTGATTGTTTCTATCTCGCTGGAAACCTTTTCACAAAGATTAGCCGTTTCATCACCATGAAGTTGTACAACATCCAGTTCAAAATCTTCTACAGTTTGCATGATCTTTTCATATTCTTCATTTACAAAAATTCCTACTTTCTTGATATCCAAGTCGATATCCGTTAATTCGTATTTCGAAATTTTGTCTCCCATGTAACGTGGTGAACTTTTAAAAAAATTAAGACCGGCAAAGTCAATCTCAAGTCCATCAAGCTGCTGAAGCTGCTTCATAGTTGTAATACCGCAAACTTTAATATTCATACCAGGCATTTTATTTTCCGGCCAGGGCCGTATGTTAAAATTATTTCAAATTAATTTCACGAATTCTTTAAATGCTTTGCCGGGATCAGGTTCCTTCATAAATCTTTCTCCCATCAGGAAACCTTTGTATCCCGATCTTTTAAAAAGATCGATTGTTTTTATATCATCGATGCCACTCTCTGCAACTTTGATCTTGTCTGCAGTGATCAATTTACTTAGCACCAGCGACCTTTGAATGTCAACCTCAAAGGTTTTCAGGTTGCGATTATTAATTCCTACCATATCAACATCATAGCAAATATGGCCTATTTCTTTTTCATCATGCACTTCCAACAGCACTTCCATACCCAGTTCTTTAGATAATGATGCAAACTGCCTTACTTTTGCTTTTGATAAACAGGCGGCGATCAGTAATATTACATCAGCACCTATGGCTTTTGAAACTATGAGGTCGTATGGATCTGTCACAAAGTCCTTTCTCAGTATTGGTATATTATTTTTCCGGGCGGTCACAAGGTCAGAGGAATTGCCACCAAAGAAATATTTATCGGTAAGTATTGACAGGCCGCTGGCACCATTTGCTGTATATGCCTTGGTAACTTTAAGAACATCCGCAGCCTTATTGATCATTCCCCTGGAAGGTGATCTCCTTTTAAATTCTGCTATGATCCCGGTTTTGCTCTCATCAAGCAGGGAGGTTTTTAAGGAAATACATTTCTTATTAAAAAACTTACTTTTATATAGCTCGGTCTCCGGAACGAATAATTTTCTTACTTCCAACTCTTGCCTTTTATAGGCCAATATCTGATTCAGGAAATTCATTTAATGTTGATTAGATTTTTCAGGCTTGCATAAGCCCGGCCACTTTCAAAGCTTTCTACAGCAAGC
>JBDSDG010000267.1:0-5855 GCA_039920685.1 Ferruginibacter sp. | reverse complement strand
TAGTTTCCTTAATGGTTCCAAAAAGCTCTTCGCCAATATAAGGACTTATTTTATGCCTGTGTAATATATCTTGCTGTTTTACTTCCTGCATCTCATCCGGGCTCCATATAACAAGGTCTGCATCATATCCGGCTGCCAACGTGCCTTTCCTGTTCCCTAATTTCAAAAATAAGGCAGGCTTTACAGTTAGTAAAGGAATAAATTGTTCCAATGATATGGTTTCTTTCATTGCTGTCCAGCTAGCAGGTAATAAAAATTGCAATCCTGCAATTCCACCCCATGCCTTTTTCAGATCCCCGCTTTCAATTTCTTTAATGGATGGAGGCGCAGGCGAATGATCCGTTGTGAGGAAATCAAGTATTCCATTTACAAATGCAAGCTTCAGCAAATCATTGTTTTCTTTTTCACGAATTGGCGGGGCACATTTATAAAGGCAATCAGCATCAGGAATATTTTCTGCATCAAAATAAATATAATGAGCACATGTTTCAGCAGTTACAGGTAACCCTGCCTTTTTTGCATTTAATATCGTATCCAGGGCTTCGCAAGACGAAACATGCACTATATGTGTACGGCAATTGTGTTTTTTGCAAAGCCTGATCATCAAATTCACAGCATCGTTCTCCCATGACTTAGGCCGGCTTAATAAATAATTTTTATAGCTTTTATTATCTTCAGGAAATTGCTGCTCTATTTCATTTTCAAATAACTCACAATGGGCAAGCAACGGCAAATCATATTTTGCAATGACCGGCATTGCTTCATCAATTTCACATTTATTCACATTTGGGAATTCATCGATACCTGAATGAATTAAAAAGCATTTGATACCTAAAATCCCTGCCTTCATCAAAGGTTCAAGTTCTGTTATATTTCCCGGGATGAGTCCACCATAAAATCCAACATTCACATGTAACTTATCTTTTGCAGCTTCCAGCTTAATCTTAAAAGCATTTAAATTTGTTGTTACCGGACTTGCATTCAATGGCATGTCAACCACCGTCGTGATCCCTCCGGCAGCAGCGGCTTGTGTTGCAGTTTCAAAACCTTCCCAATCAGTTCTTCCCGGTTCATTGATGTGAACGTGGGCATCAATTATACCTGGCATCATGATATTGTCCCCAACATCTTCTGAACCTGGTATTTTTGATGAAAAAATTTCAGTTATTTTCCCCCCTATAATTTTTATGGTTGCCGGTTGAAGCTTTCCTTCGAGCCAGCAACGGTTACTATATATAGATCTTGTATTTGACAATTATTTTTAAGTTTGAGAGCACTCCTGACTGCCGGGGTGTTACAACCCGGTTATACCGGGGTGGATTGAAAGTTGAGGTTTGCTATTGTTTAATGAAGTTTGAATTTCAGTGATTCTATATAATGCCATCAGTACTTTTTCAGGTGTCATGGGTGCGGAAAAAGGCAAATCACAATTGGGATTAAAGGCTTTGATCGCATTTCTCAATGCAAAATAAGCTCCTATGCCATACATTAGGGGAGGCTCACCCACGGCTTTAGAACGGAAAATGGCAAGATTATCATTGGTGGTTTCCAGGAAATGTATATTCAGGTCTTTTGGCACCGAATAAATATCGGGAACCTTATAGGTTGATAATGCATTGCTTCGCAGTTTTCCATCTTTATCATAAACGATCTCTTCCATTGTCATCCAACCGATGCCCTGTACAAGTCCTCCTTCAATTTGGCCCCTATCTATTACCGGATTCATTGTTGTGCCAAAGTCATGCACAAGATCCACGCTATCTATCTCGTAGATTCCACGAATGCAATCAACCGTTACCGTTGTAAGTGCTGTACCATAAACATGATAGGCGAACGGATGGCCTTTCTCAATCGTGTTATCGAAATGAATTCCGGGAGTTGCATAATGCCCGTGTTCACTTAGGCTGATGCGTTTTAAATATGTGGCAATCACCAGGTCATTCCATGTTAATTCCGTGAGCTGGTTGTTTACTAAAATACGCTCTTCCCTGATCTCAATAGCTTCAACCGCTGCATGTAACATTTGTGCTGCTGATTCTTTTAAACGGGAAAGTATCTTTTCACACGCGATCTGAACGGCTTTTCCATTAAGATCAGCTGTAGCACTTGCTGCAGATGGAGAAGTATTTGCGATCCGGTATGTATTGGTGCTGTTTATTTTTACTTTTCCAGGTGCAATGGAAAATATGGCAGCAGCAACCTGTAACATTTTTGTATTTACTCCTTGCCCCATCTCCACGGCGCCGGTGCTCACATTCACACTACCGTCCATGTATACATGTACTAATGCCCGAGCCTGGTTCATCAATATCTTTGTAAAGGATATTCCAAAACATATTGGCATAAAAGAAAAACCCTTCTTAAACAATGTATTAGTCACATTAAATAGGGTAATTTCGTTCTTTATTTTTTTCACATCATACAATTCAACTGCCTTATTCCAACAGGCAGCAGCTTCACTTTCTGCTTTTTGTCCATAGCAGAACTCATCACCTGTATTCAATAGATTTTTGTGTTGGATATCACTTGCCGTCATGCCTAATGCGTCAGCAGCCGTTGCAATGGCGGCCTCAATTACAAACATTCCCTGCGGCCCGCCAAACCCTCTGAAGGCTGTGTTAGGTGGCAGATTGGTGCGACAACAGTATGCAGTTGCCAACACATTGGGAACGAAATAAGTATTTGTGCAATGAAATAATGTTCTTTCTAAAACGGCTGGTGAAAGATCTGCAGCGGCACCAGCATTCTGGTAAAAAGTTGCTTCGTAGGCAAGTATTTTCAGATCTGCATCCAGTCCGATTTTAAAATCAGAGCTATACGGGTTTCTTTTACCTGTCATCCGCATATCTTCCATCCGGTGAAGACTATATTTTACCGGTTTCTTTAAGTGCCAGGTTGCCAAGGCACAAAATATCGCCCATGATGTTGCCTGGTCTTCCTTGCCACCAAACCCGCCACCAAGCCGCATTGTGTCAATTTCAAGCCGGTGCATCGGAATTCCGAGCACAGCCGCCATATGGCGTTGTACAGCTGTAGGACCTTGTGTTGATGAATAAACTTTCAGGGAGTTATTTTCAGCGGGGATCGCATATGCTCCCTGCGTTTCAATATACAGGTGCTCCTGGCCGTTAGTTTCTGCAGTGCCTTCAAAAATGTGTACACAGGTGTTGAATGCCGATTCGGTATTTCCCAATTTAAAGGTCCTCGGGGGAATGATAAGTGATCCATTATCTTTTGCGACCCGCGGATCAGTTATGACTTCACGCTTCTCAATATCAATTTTTATTCTTTTTACTGCCGCGTGTGCAATCTCCATTGACCGGGCAACAACCAGGGCTACAGGCATGCCGTCAAAGTGTACTTCATCTTCGGCCAGCAATGGTTCATCAGGCACGATCCCACCGATCTGGTTTATACCAGGAATATCTTTATATGTAAAGATCCGTACAACACCTTCCATTGATTCTGCATCAGCCAGGTGAAGGCTTACTATTTTCCCATGTGCAACAGGAGAGCCGAATACTGCCGCAAATAAGGTCCCGTTTATCAATGGAATATCATCCAGGTAAATGGATTCACCTCGGGTATGCGTAAAACTATCTATATTATTAATCGACATATTTGATCTTTGTATTCGCCAATCTTTAAAAATGCTTAAGGATATAACACTTTTTCTAAAGGCAGTCCGGGAAATAATTTAATAAAGTGAGCTTTGATCAATTGAGAAAGCAATAAGCGTTTATAGCTCTCCGTTCCCCTTGCGTCACTGATCGGTGATATTTCTGACTGCACTATCTCAATAAGATCATGTATTAGTTGAGCCGATATTATTTTATTCAAAAGGAATTCCGACGATTTGGTCAGAAAGAACGGCACAGGGCCTACCCCGCCTGCAGATAAACCCGCTGAAATGATTTCGTTTTCTTTAAATTTTAGAAAAATTGCTGTATTAACACTAGCAATATCCAGCCACGTTCGTTTACAAACTTTTTCAAAATTGAACATGTCACCCGTTCCAGGCAATTCAAAAAATATTTTATCAATATACTCTGTTTTGTTTTTGTCCAGGGATTTGTATCCTTTATAAAAATCCCTGAGTTGAACCTGCCTGCTTTTAAGACCATCTGTCAGCTGAATACTTGCATTCAATGCAAGAAAAAAGATCGTAAGGTCTCCTATCGGTGAAGCATTTGTAAAATTACCGGCAACAGTTGCCATATTCCTGATCTGTGTGCTGGAGATTAATTTTATGTACTCATTTAACCGCGAAAAATGTTCCTGGAATATTTTTGATTCGGCAATATCCGTAACCGTTACGGAACCACCAAGCTCGCAAGTATTGCCATTTTTATAAATGCCTTTTAGAGCCGGATCATCATATAAAAAACGGATCGGCTCGCCTACTATCGTATCATGTTGCTGAACATACAGGTCGGTTCCACCACCCAGATATTTTGCAGATGACTGCTTAACCAACCCATTAGAGGAAGCCGATAATGAAGTAAGCCTTTCTTTGATTTCTAAAAAATAACCGGGGATCACCTTTTGTTCTATAGCAAATTGCAATGGTTCAGCGTTATTCCGCATTTTCATCTGATCATTTATCAACGCTGCTGCCCGTTGAATTGACTTATACCCGGTACACCTGCATATGTTACCATTCATTGAGTCGATGGCACTTGAATAGCTAGGCACTTTTTTACTCATGCAAAACCCTGCAAGAGATACAACAAAACCTGGTGTACAAAACCCACACTGTGTAGCACCTTCATTTGCAAATGCCTGTTGAACTGCATTCAATTTTTCAAGATTTATCCCTTCGATTGTTACTATATGCTTGCCATGCGCATTGCCAATTGGCATAAGGCAACTGGTTGCGCTGGTATAAACCAATTCACCATTTTTTATTTCACCACACAGAATGGTACAGGCACCACAATCACCTTCCCTGCACCCTATCTTTGTGCCTGTAAGATCTTGTTTATATCGAATAAAATCCAGCAACGCGAGGCCGGGGGATAAACCGGTCTTTATTTCCTTTTCATTTAATATGAACTGTACCAACTAAGTTTTTTTATTAAGCGATAAAGTTAAGATAATTGAATAATGATTGAACATCCTCACAGTGAATATAATAAGCAGGTCTATTATCGCCTGATCGCTCTGTGGGTTAGCTGTGAAGCATTTGCCGGGGGGATCATGCATGGAATTAAACTTCCTTTTTCAGGGCTTATAGTTAGCAGCCTTGCAATAATCTGTATAGTTCTTATTGCCTACCATGTTCCTTCACCATCTTCAATTATTAAAGCAACCCTAATTGTTGTGATATTTAAATTTATTTTAAGTCCCCATAGCCCGCCTACCGCCTATATCGCCGTTTTATTCCAGGGAATACTTGGGCAAATTCTTTTTAGAAATCATCGATATTTCAAACTGGCTGCAATAATACTTGCCATACTTGGATTGGTAGAATCTGCCATACAAAGGATTTTAGTTTTGATGATCGTTTATGGCAATGATCTTTGGAAAGCGATAAATATTTTTATTCAAAAGCTTACGCGTGAAAAAGACCCAACAAATTATAGTCTTGTGATCGGAATAGCTTATATAATATTACATGCAGTTATTGGGATATTTGTAGGAATATTTGCAACCCGGCTGGCAAAAAATTCTTTAGCATGGAAGGATAAATACCCATCTCTTATGGTCAGGCATGCTAGCCCCGATCTGAAAGGCGAGGTTTTGTTAGAACAAAAACATGATCCCCGAAAAATAAAAATTATTTTCATTTTGATCTGGCTTGCCTTGGTGCTGTTTTATATCCAGGGAAAATTGTATCCGGCAAATACTATTAT
>JBDSDG010000266.1:0-4891 GCA_039920685.1 Ferruginibacter sp. | reverse complement strand
AAGCATATTCATATGGATTTGACAAAGGTGTAGTTACCAGTCTACTTAAAGAAACCATCCTGCGCTTATACACTTTTGTGGTGATCATTTTAAAAGTTTTCAATTTCATAGATTTTAAAGTATTCATTATCTTGTTTTCATTTCAATATGCAGTTATTGTTTCAATTCTTGCTTTTCACCTGCACCGGGAAGGCAAACTATGGATATCTTTTAAAATAAGCAGGGTTACACAAAAATATAAGAGGAAAATATTTTCCATCTTAGCCCTCACATTTGTTGTGATTATTGTAAGCGTATTGAGACAAAGTATTGATGGGCTTGTACTGGCCGCAAAACAAAATCTCGGTAAGGTTGGGATCTTTGGTTTAGCTGCATACATGGTGTCCGTGTTACAGGCACCTTACAGAAGCATAGTAGCTGTAACTGTACCGATACTTTCCAGGGCATGGAAAGACAAGGATCACAAAGAAATAAAAAAAATCTACCAGCGGTCATCTGTAAATCTGCTGGGCTTCTCCCTGTTCATATTTTTTTGTATCTGGCTGAATTTCACCAACGGGATCAATTTTTTTGGGATCAACCCTGATTATCTTGAAGGCAGATGGGTGTTCTTTATTTTGGGAATGGTAACAATTATTGAATTAGGAACCGGCGTTAACGGCCAGATCATAGGGACCTCGGTTTATTGGAGATTTGAATTATGGACGAGTTTATTATTAACAGCGATGATCATCCCGCTAAGCTATTTTCTGACTGTTAAATATGGCATTTTAGGCCCGGCTATTGCAAATCTTATATCATTTACAGTTTATAATTGTATCCGGATTTGGTTTTTGTGGAATAAATTTTACATGCAGCCATTCTCAAAAAAAACTGTTGAATTGCTCCTTATTGCCATCACTGCCTATGGCGTTAGCTATTTTGCGACAAAGAATTTAGATGGATTTTTAGCAATTGTTCTTTCGATAATAATTTTTGCTGTTATATTTCTCCCTTGTATCTACTGGAGAAATATCTCACCGGACGTTAAACCGGTTATCAACTCTGTAATGAAGAGATTATCGTCCCGCAAGGAATAACTGCAGGTGTAATTGCGGTAATAGCAAAATTTATAAATCGTGCCTTCAATTATTTACAGGGATATTTTTCTATCCAATAGATTACCGATGTTTTCAATTACATCAACTGTATTGTGAATACAACAAATTGGTTTGCCCTCATCACCAACAAGCCTGCATGTTATTCCATTGGTTGAAGTGACTTCATGATAACAATGCTGAAATTCACAGTATGATTGCATGATTGTACCATTGAACAACGCTTTAAAATGCCGGTACCATGGGTTTACCGATCCAAAAAAGATCAGGCATCGCTTACCTAATGCAGCGGCAATATGGCTGGGCCCGGAATCGATACCGATAAACAGATCGCAATGATCAATAAGTTTCGTCATTCCATGAAGATCGGTTTTGATGTACCGAGCTCCTTTAACTTGTTGTGGGTAGATCCCCAGCTGTATTACTTCTAAACCTTTATCTGTTATGTACTGTATGATAGTATTCCATTCCACGCCGTACACATTCCTGAAGTTGCGCATTGATGTTGTTTCCAGGTGTAAGATGATAAATTTTCCTGCGGGAACAGGAACTTCACTATCGCTATCCTTTAGATATAATTTTGGATATTCAATGGTAGCAGGTAGATTCGCTTTTCCCTGATACGCATGTAATATGTGCATCCTGGGATTTTGTTCATAGGCTTTGTCAAGTTCGATATATTTAGATCGCCAGTTATAATACCGGTGTATTTTATACATTATTTTATGGTAAACTGAAAAAGAGTCTACAAAGCTGACATTCGTCAAAGGATAATTTTTAAATAGGGAAGCAAACTCAGTTTTAAAAACCACTTTTTTGTATTTCAGACTTAGTTGACGGATCACAGGTTCAACCCAGAGGACATCTCCCAATGCTATTTTCCGGATTATAAATATTGTATGAGGTAACATGTTATTATCGGCAAAACGGCCCTGCTTTTTTATCATTAAAGTCTATTCTAAATTGACAAGGTAGTGTACTGGTATAGAGATAATTTTGAAAGAAACAGGTCCATACCCTTCACCTTTTTTGCATCCAGGAAATAATCGATATTAGTTGTATAGTACAGATCAAGGTCATATTCAGCAAATGCATGCTTAGCTACTATCTCAATAATATGGTCTAAACCCATGCCGGTTGTCTTATTAAATGCATCCACAAATGTAACAGGCATTTTTTTATTTGCCACCCATGCGGCAAACACAAATGGAAGGCCAGTCATATTTTGCCACGCTTCAGCCAGGTCATAGATATATTTTGACGTCGCTCTTTTCTTAAGCGCACGGTCACCAATGATAAGGCCCGCCGTTGTACCCTGGATCATTTCCTGGTAGCCTTCATGTGTTTCCTTTAATTCAGGTTCGATATTCCAATAGTCTTTTAAAAGTATTTTAAGAAGAGCTGCCGAGGTGCGGCTTTGGTAATCAACCAGTATCAGCTTAATATCTGTAAGAGGAACATCACTGAATAAACAAACACTTGCAACTGCTTGTGAAGCGCCTATACAATAATCAGAAATGATATGGTATTCCTTCAATATTGGAATAACTGCAACAGGAATGAGGCCGATATCAATCTGGTCCTTTAAAAGCATATTTGCTATGTTGGCTGGATAATCAAAAAACAATTCTACCTGATTAGCCATATTTCCCATTTCGAAACCGTATATAAGTGGCTTTGTGTTCAGGTAACTAACCGCCCCTACCCTGATTTTTTTGTCCAATCTCTTTAGATTAATTTCGGTCAAATTTACTTTAATCTCAATAAATAAAATGCAACTATCGCCTCTAACTGCTATTTCACCCATTGATGGACGTTATTACAACAATACGAAACAGCTGTCAGTATATTTTTCAGAATACGCTTTGATAAAATACAGGCTGAAAGTGGAGGCTGAATATTTTATCATGCTTGCAGAGAAAAAATTTTTTAAAGCAGATATGAAACTTAAGAATGCCGTTAGGTTAATGGTGGAAGAATTTTCATTAAAAGATGCAGAAGAAATAAAAAAAACTGAATCTGAAACGAACCATGATGTAAAGGCCGTTGAATATTTTTTTAAAAAAAAGTTAGATGAATATGGTGCAGGAAATATAAAAGAATGGGTTCACTTCGGGCTTACCTCACAGGATATAAATAATACTGCTGTTCCAATGTTATGGAAAGATGCAATAGAACTGGAATATCTTCCCGCAATATTGAATCTTCAAAGATCAATTGCCGAAGTTGCTTTAAAATGGAAAGAGATCCCCATGCTGGCACGAACCCATGGCCAGCCAGCCTCTCCTACCAGGCTTGGAAAAGAATTCTTTGTTTTTGTAGACAGGCTTGAAAACCAAATCCAGCTTTTCAGCTACATTCCTTTTACTGCAAAATTCGGCGGCGCAACTGGCAACTTCAATGCTCACCATGTGGCATACCCGAAATATAACTGGATAAGATTTGCCGATGAATTTGTTGAGACTCTTGGACTCGAAAGACAACAATATACAACCCAGGTAGAACATTATGATATCCTGGCTGCACATTTTGATGCCATAAAAAGGATGAATACAACCTTAATTGATCTATGCAGGGACCTGTGGAGCTACATAAGTATGGATTATTTTAAGCAGCAGGTTAAAAAAGGTGAAATAGGTAGCAGCGCCATGCCGCATAAAGTAAATCCGATTGATTTTGAGAATGCTGAAGGAAACCTTGGAATCGCTAATGCATTGCTGGAGCACTTGTCTTCTAAACTACCCATATCAAGATTACAGCGGGATCTAACCGACAGCACGGTGCTCAGGAACATAGGTATTCCCTTTGCCCATACTATCTTAGCTATCAGATCAATAGAAAAGGGAATAAGCAAGCTTATATTAAATGAAGGAAAAATAAAAGCTGACCTGGATGGTAATTGGGCTGTTGTTGCAGAAGCCATTCAAACTATCCTGAGAAGGGAAAATTATCCAAAACCATATGAAGCGTTAAAGCAATTAACCCGGGGAAAAAACAATATTGATAAGAGAACAATTGAAGCTTTTATAAGATCATTGAAGATCTCCACTGTTATTAAAAAGGAATTAAAAGCCATTAATCCCAGCAATTATACGGGGTTTTAATAGAATTGGGCCCATTTATCAAACTTACAGGAAAACATTACTATTAATTCGCTGTCTAATTGCAAACTATCAGGGTTTGGGAATTCTAATATCAACTGAATGATTATTTTGCAAAGTATTTCCATCGGTAAAAAACTGGTCAAAATATAGTTTCCCACCTATTAATCGCATATTTTCCCAATATATGTCGAATGTTGAAGGAGTATTTGCCAATGTAAATTTCATGGTGCTATTAGTAGAATTGGTAAAATTCCAAGTTATATTTCTATCAGTTCCGCCATTCTCATGATATAAACCCGTATGGTCAGAGTTGAACTGTATGTATTCATTATCAAAACTTTCGGTGTTGCCGCCAGCTCCCCTCAGGTAATAAACAAGATCACCTCCATTCAGTCCTCTTTTTTCCTGGATCATCCATTTATTTGCTGAAATGTTTATAGTGGTTATGGGCGTTTCATAGCTTACAGTGACGGTATCGATAACTGTAATTGTATTTTCTATTATCTTTTCTTTTTTGCAGGACATTAAGCCAAAGAACATAAAAACTGCAACAATTGTGAAGGGGATAATAGATCTCAGTAAAAATTTCATAAACTAGTTCACTTTAAGTTGAATAATTTTGATTTAATGGTCGAAAATAAGGAAAATTGTTATAAGCATGGATTATTTAAGCAGCAGGTTAAAAAAGGT
>JBDSDG010000265.1:0-11034 GCA_039920685.1 Ferruginibacter sp. | reverse complement strand
GGATTGATAACGCCGTATGGTGGCCGGAACAATTTGGGAGAAAAGCCTGTTACATTTTTCATTCGTTCATCCATCAAACGCATGTCATTCAACATTTTTTTGGAGGAAAACATGTCGAACCAAAAATCATGTGAATAACTGTGATTCCCAATTATATGCCCCTCTTGTTTTACCTGCTGTAATAATTTTTCGTTACCAGCGATCCGTTTTCCAATGCAAAAAAATGCTGCCTTGATATTTTGCTCTTTCAGTAATTGTAAGATAGCAGGTGTATAATTTACTGCAGGCCCGTCGTCGAAGCTTATTGCAATTTCCTTTTTATCAGTTGTTGCCGAGCAGATCACCTTAATAAAAAAGCTGGACGATATATAAGCACATCCATAAAAAATTATAAGTGAATAAATAAGCAGTAACAAAAGGTAAATGTAAAATCGTAATCCATAATTTATATCCAATACGACCAATGAAACCAGGAGTATGGCAAAGAATATATTTGTATTTCTAAAAGTCAGCATGCCTTAACAAGTAATAAAGAATGATGGATCCCCAGGTAATGATTATAGATCAGTATCCGTTTTGGCGGCATTGGATTATTTCTCCTGGCATTAAAAACTACAGGCAGCTCCTTGCGCTTTAAAATATTTACCGCCACCCATAACGCAAATGCAGCTGAAGTAGGATATTCACCGCAGAGGTGTTTATAATTCAGAACGCTTCTGTTTTTAAAAATGCCCTGGTCTAGATCATCAAATATTTTATCAGACCTTAAATCCCCATTCCTGCCGGTTATTATAATATCAATATCATTAAAAGTAGTAGAATGTTTTGATAGGAATCGGGATATATGATCTTCAATTTCATTATTATCAGCAGGTTTATAAAAGGTAGAAAGGCCTTCCAGCTTTGCATAATCCGTGTCAGATTGTTCCTTCGCTAAGAAAAAAAAGGATGCACCTTCTCCATTTAAAGTTCCCTTTGACCTGGAGCTGAATAATTCAATGTTAGAAACCGATCCCTGCCTGAACAGTCCCAGTCTGTTTAAGATCGAATGACTTGCATTGGTGATCTCATCTATTGCTCCAACCAAAACATGCTGGGCATCATTTTCATTCAGCAACATCATTGCATCCAGCAATGCGCTTTCAAATGAAAAGCCCCGGTGCACAAATGCATTGTTGTAATTATTGCATTTCAGCATCAATCCTATCTGCCCGCCTATCGTATTGTGTGTGGATTGTATGAATGCAGTTGGGGTTAATAATTCTTCCTTGAATTCAACCATTTTACCAAGGAACACGGCTGTATCTTCCAGGCAGCCATAAGCAGTTCCTGTTACTATTGCATCAGGTACAGGAATTTCACCTTCCTGCAAACATTCGATAGCTGCGGCTACACCCATCCGTATGATCCTGCTCATCCTTCGGATCAGCTTTACATCAATTATATTTTTGTAATCAGGTTCAACACATGATAAACGATTGGATGAATATTCAACAATGTCTTTTAGAAATGGCGGATGTCCAAAGGTATTTTGTGGGGATATATTTCCGGTTGCCCTTATATATATGCTCATGATCTGGAAAATATCAGTGAAGAGCAATTGCCGCCGAAGCCAAAGGAATTTGACATTACATGCTTCAACCCGGCATCTTTTATAAAACTGGTATCTGGTGTAAATGGCAGGTCCTTCATACGTGTCTCTAACCGCAGGTTTGGAAAGACAAAGCCATGTTGTAATGCCAATACGGAAAAAACGGCTTCAATTCCACCGCTCGCACCAAGTGTATGACCTGTAAATGATTTTGTGGAGCTCATCCTGGGGTATGGAGCCTGGAACAATCTCTTGATTGCGGTGCCTTCTGCTATATCATTATTTTGAGTACCCGTACCGTGAAGGTTTATATAATCAATTTCCGAAGCATCCAACCCGCTTTTTTTTAATGCACCGCTCATTGCAAGGAACGAACCGGTTCCATCAGGTGATGAAGCGGTCTGGTGATATGCATCATTTGCATTGCAATAGCCACTAAGCCTTATCGTTGGCTTCTTGCTTAACGTATCCGCAACTTTTTCTGATACCAATACTATATAACCTGCACCTTCTCCGAGATTAAGCCCTCTTCGATTTTCGTCAAATGGCTGACAATATTTTTCATCCAGGATCATAAGTGTGTTGAAGCCATTTAAAGTAAATTTTGTGAGCGCATCTGTTCCACCTGCAACTACAACATCAAGAATATTATTTTGAATGAGCCGGGCGCCAAAAAAAATTGAATTAGCAGAAGAAGAACATGCTGTACTTATTGTGGTAATATATTGTTTTATACCTAACTGGTCGGCAACCAGCTCGGTAACGCTTCCACATTCATGGTGAATTACATCACGTAATTTTCCATTTTGGGGATCAGCCATAAAATCATGAAAGAACGATTCGGTCTTATCCATTCCTCCAACTGAATTGGCTGAAATAAAACCGGATCGCAATGAATCAAGACCCGGGATCGCGGCATCATCCAATGCTTCTTTTGCAGCTGACAAACTTAATAATGCCGTACGGCTTTTTGTATTTTGTAAACCTGTTTTGAGTGCCAGCGCATCGTTGCTAAGCTTTACTTCAGCAACCGGGATCCTTTGCCTGTGAACAGAATCAAAATAAACCATGGTAGCCATTCCTGGCTGGCTATTTACCAGAGCATCCAGGCATTCATCCGCATTGTATCCAATTGCTGATATGGCACCTATGCCTGCTATATAGATCGGTTGATTCATTGATATAAAATTAAAGCGATTGGGGCTATACGCCTCACTCCAACCCCTCTCCCGCCCGGAGAGAGGCAAGAAAATTATGCATTTGTGGGCTGGTGGGCAGTTATGTATTCTGCCATTGTTCTTACTGACCTGAAAACCTTCGGACCATCTTCTGCATTAGAAAGTTTTATTTTATAATGCTGTTGTAATAATACTATTAGTTCCAGCGCATCAATTGAATCAAGTCCCAGGCCTTCCACGAATAGCGGCTGATCGTTCCCGATATCTTCTGGCTTTATATCCTGTAAATTCAGCTGCGCAATGATCTGTGTTTTCAGATCTGACATTAATTTATCCATTATCTACCTTGTATGTTTTATATATGTTCTCATTTGTAAAAGGCAAGGCCGGCTCCGCGGCGATGTTCTCAACCAAAAATAGCACAGTTTTGTATTCATCCTTTAATAATTCCACCCAGCCACAAATACAGGCCTGCAATATATTATTATTAAACAGGTTGCTAACGTATTGTTGAATGAAAGGAATATCAAATGTTTCAGTTATAAAGAAAGCATTCTCGCCTTTTAAATGATGCCTGATACATATCTCACCGATCACTATGTTTGGTAATGTATAGACAAAGAGCGCGGGACTTGCGAAATCTTTTGTAGTTTCAAAATATTTTATATCTGTATCGAGGCTGGAATTGGAATTTGCCAATACAACTCCAACTTCCGGAAGTGGATAATTCGTAACTGACGTGTCCTTTAATAATATCTCCGCCGCCAGGAAACCTGCTTTACACAGGTTATCCATCTTGAAGAATTTTGGATATTGTACTTCAAAGTGCCTGTAGGCAGCCACCAAAAATTCAGATGCAGTTCCTGTATTTTGATACAATAGCGTATCATTTTTATAAATGGCTTGCTGGCTTATTATACAGGTTGATGTAATATATTTTTCTTTACTCAAATTCAATGGTCAGTTTTCCGCCAATACTTTTTCAATGTCAATGAGCCGGGCCAGCTTTGTCAACGCAGTATTATGATCCTTCACGTATGGATTTGTTGTATCCCATACATAGCCTGCCAATACTGAACATATCATATTCTTGATCTCCAGGTTTTGCTTATCTGCAAAAAAGATCGTATCCAGTGTTCCCTCATACCAGGCCATTACATAAGATCGAAAGGTATTTACTCCCTGCATCATTGGCTCAGAGTATTCTTTATTCCAATCGAATTGCTCACCTTTCAATTTGCGTATCACAAGTTTTGCAGCAAGCTGGCTTGATACAGTAGCCAAGGTTACCCCTGATGAAAATACTGGATCCAGGAACTCAGTTACATTTCCAGTAAGCACAAATCCGTCGCCATAAAATTTTTCTGTAGTGCTGGACCATGACTCTAAAACTTTTGGCTCAAAAACCATCTCCACTTCGTTCATGCGTTCACTTAAGTATGGCTGGGTTGATAGCAATTCTCTCAATTGCTCTTCCGGAGTACCATTATATTTTTTAAAGAATTCAGGATCACCAACAAAGCCAACGGATGTATTTCCATTAGAGAATGGAATCACCCATATCCAAACTCCCTTTTGATGAACGATGATTGTAATGCGGTTTGGCTCTTCATCCATGGACCGCTTTTTATCAATTACATGTGTGAACATCGCTTTTCGGGGAGCAAGGTTAGAAGGTCTATCAAGGTTGAATAAACGTGGGATCACCCTGCCATAGCCGCTTCCATCAACAATGAACTTTGCCGATATCTCTGTCTTTTCACCGTTAATGTCTTCAACTGTTGTTACAGAATCAGAACCATTGAATACAATATTGGTAACAGTTGTTTCATAACTGACAGCCACACCCATCTTTTCCACAGTATCTGCAAGCGTTTTATCAAAATCTGCACGTGGCACTTGCCAGGTCCAATTCCATCCTTCGGTAAACTGATCTGCGAAAGAATAATCACAAATTTTACCATTCTTGACAAACTTGGCTCCATTCTTTTGCTGGAAATTCTTCTCTTTTAATGCTTCTACAAATCCTGCATCGGTCAAGGCTTCCATACATCTTGGCAACAAACTTTCGCCGATAACGAAACGGGGAAATTTTACTTTCTCTACGATCTTTACCTTATAGCCTGCTTTATTTATGATCGACGCTGCCACCGTTCCTGCAGGCCCTGCGCCGATAACAAGCACATCTACTGATTCTTTTTTCATTTGACTATTGATTGATGAGGTAACTTCTTTCTTACATGTTAACAGGGTTTGGCTCAACCCGATATTATCTATTTGTTCAACAACTGTAAACCCGGCTTGTTTTATACAATTCAAAAATGTTTCTGCACTATACATCTGGCTGTTCCCGTTTGCGAGCGCAGTAAAATATACCGATGTCTGTTGGAGGCAAAAAGATGCGATCTCATATTTTTGTTTGTCCCAGAAAGGCTCCATGATAAAAAGCTTTCCATTTTCACCTAATGCTTCTTTACACCTGGTAAGAATGCTAACGATCTCTTTTTCAGAAAAACAATCAAGGAATTGGCTCAACCATATCGCATCAAATCCTTTTGGAAATTTTATAGATTCATCTAAAATATTGGCGGGGATCAGCGAGATCCTTTCCTGCAGACCTAATGCTTCAACTTTTTGTTTGGCAACATTCAATTGTCCAGGCAGATCCATTACTGTAACATGAATACCTGCTGAATGGTTAACAGAAGCAACAGCCCATTTACCGGTATTACCGCCAATGTCGAGGATCTTTTTTACACCATCCTTGTAAACCTGCTTCAACACCAATGGAAATGCATCATCAGAAAAATAGTGATCAAAGCTGAACCAGCTTTTTTGTACATGATCGGGCAATTGTGATAATCCTTCATAGATCGTTTTCCAGTCGCCAAATTCTTTCAGCCCTACCGGTGAACCAGTTTCTATACTTTCATCCAGCGAAAACAATCCCTTGTAATTTACGTCGTGAACAAAATCCATATTCACCTGCGTAAGCGCATCATTTAATATGAAATGCCCTGTCTTACCAAGCGTATACTTTCCATCATTTACGAGCACTAATCCCATCCCAAGGCCAGATTCCAATAAAACCCTGACACCATAAACCGGTAATTTCACTTTTTCTGCTATATCCGGAAGTGTAATACCGTTGATGAGACTTTCTTCAACGACTTTCAATATCCCTGTATTTCTTAATACACGGGCTGCTTGAAAAATAACCGGGCCGAAAGCGATCCATTGAGCCGCTTCTTTGGCTTCAAACGCTGTTTTCTTTTCCTTACTGAAAAAATTCATGCAGGTGTTTTGTTTACTGTTGGTTTATAATAATAGCAGCGTTGCATCCTCCAAAACCGGATGCGGTCTTCAGGCAATTTTTTATAGTAGTTTGCTGTAGTGTCTGCAAAATGTTTATGGGTTTGCTTACGCCAAGTTTTTTAAATCCCAATGTTGGAACAAGCAAACTGTTTTTTATTGAATGTATGCATATCACTGATTCGATCAACCCCGCAGCACCTAATGTATGCCCGTAATATCCTTTCAAACTGTTTACAGGAATCTTTTCAAGATCTGCCAGGCTAAAGGCTTTGGCTTCCATCTCATCATTAAAAAGGGTTGCAGTTCCATGTGCACAAACCAGGTCAATATCTTCTGCAGAAATTTCTGCTTGTTGCATAGATTTCTCAATTGCCTGGCAAAGTTCCTCTCCTGTTCTTGATGGCCCGGAAATATGATTCGCATCATTGCTTACTGATCCGCCGGAAATTTTTATTCCAGATGAATATGTTTTATCTGAAGAAAAGATAATTGTTGCAGCACCTTCGCCCAGGCTAATTCCTGTCCTGGCTTCATCAAACGGCTTGCAAGGTTCTGAACTTACGGCCTGGAAAGATTGAAATCCTGACAATACAAATTTCGAGATCACATCTGCCCCGGCAACAACTGCATGATCATATTGCCCCGATTGGATAAGTCGCATAGCAGTCATCATTGCAAGTATTCCCGATATACAGGCATTTGAAATAAAAATAGGCGTGTTCAAAAATCCAAAATATCCTGCAATTTTTTTTGCTGAAGTATGCAGTGAGATCCTGTCTCTTAGTGATGCACTATCTGATTCGTTTTCAAGCAGGCTGATATTTCCTTTTGTAGAAGAAATGATCAATATTGTTTTTTTATCACTTTTGTCAACGGCGCTTTTAGCCAGCGCATCTTGTATTGATCCGATCAGCAGTTGCTCAAACTTTGTATAACCTGGAAGAATTTTAAAATCATTCTCAAACAAGGAAGCATAAAAAGGAGTAGCAGATATTGCCCCGTTGCCGTGTTGTTTTATACCGGACAAATTATTGGTAAGCTTTCCAAAATTTTCAGCAGAATCTGAACCAAGTGGTGATAATATATTGTCCGCACTTATATAGACGTCTCTCATTCTTTTTTATTAAACCAGGTCATGCAACTTCTTCCATTCTTCAAAAAAAGGTGGATTCGACAATTGTAAAAGAGAATCCTTTTTATCCAGGAAAACCTGTACCGACGATCCTGTTGCCACCAACTCCCCCGTTGCCGCATTGAATAAGCGGTATGTAAACTTCATCTTTGCCGAATCTGTAGGCAGATATTTTGTCTCAACAATAACACGGTCACCATATCGAAGTGACCGCTTAAAATCACATTGAACACTGACAACCGGAATTACAAATCCTTTTTTATACACTTCGAGATAACTCAGTCCATGCATATTGCCAAATGCTTCCCTGCCATCCTCAAAATAACGTATATAATGTCCATGCCATACAATGCCAAGTGGATCTGCTTCATTAAATCGTACCAATACTTCTGTCCGATTAATTAATTCATTCTTCATAATTATTTTGAGGTGCCATATTTATCTTTCCACTCTTTATACTTTTTATTTTCGATTTCTTTCAATGTTTCTTTGATAGTAGAGGCCCAGTAATTTCTAAATCCAATACCGGTCGCCTTACTTACAAAACGCTCAGCCATTAAAAGTTTTTTAGATTTCATATCGATGAGCACCACCCATAAAGCAGCCTCTCCTTTTTTATCTACCTTTTTCATTCCTTCCATCACGAATAATAGACCTATTCCCTCTTTCCTGTCAATAGAAAGTTTTTTTACTGAACCTGCGACATCGTTTTCTTTTAACCGGTCAAAATCTGCCGAGTTGGAAGAGACAATTTCTTCTGCATTTATTTTTCCATTTCTTTCTTTCACTGCTGTAAGGTCACTGCCAACAAAACTTTTATGAAATGCACCGGCAATGTCGAACTTCTTAGGCTCATTGACTACAAGGTCATTGATACTTCCATATAGCCTGTTACGAATATCAAATGAATTCGCATCGGGCGCATTGATCAGCTTTGCCTGTGTAAAATCCACCCCGAGATAAACAAGGTGCATCTCGCTGTTGTTAAAAAATTCGTTCAGTGACTGCGAAGAAGCAGCTTGTGAAAAACCACAAAATAGCAACACGGCAATGAGCCAATTTGACCTTTTGAAACATTTCATAATAGAAATTTTATTGATTGGTGATAAATATTTTCATTTCGCATTCTGCGATCATTTCGTTCTTACATGTTATCCTGCCTCTTATGATCGAAACATCAAAAATCTGATTTTCTATTGTTATTTCAGTGATTATTTCATCGTTTATTTTCGGAAGATCCATTACCCTTAAATTTTTAATACTTCCGATAAAACCTATGCGAACCGGCTGGCCTTCAGTTTTCGCGATATAACCTGCCCTTGCAGCCGCACTTTGAGCAATATTCTCAACCAGTCCGGGTTCTCTAAATATCCCATTTTCAACAAAAATATTATCCGGATGGATTACAAAACCCGTTATTGTCACTGTGTCTGTGTTTGAAACGATCCTATCAACCATAACAAATGGAGGACGTTGGGGGATGAAAGATAATGCCTCACCCCAACACCTCTCCTCATGAGGAGAGGGACTACGATGTTCAGTTCGATCTTTTTTCATGCCCAAAAATTATAAAAATTAAACCATTGATCGGGGTATTGCTTCACCTTAATCGTCATTTCATTTGCATATTCCTGTAACATACGTTGCATTTGAGAACCCTTTTCACCAGAATCATATTCTTTTATCTTACTTGCAAAAAAGTGATAATGAAAATTGCTTTCTTTTAATGCGAAAACATAGGAAACCGGCACTTTAAATGTGGCCGCCAGCACAAAAGGTCCCATGGGAAAATGTGCAGACTTGCCCAGGAAATCTACTGACAGGGTTTTATTGCCTTCTATAAACCTATCGGCATGCATACATACGAGTTCATTTTTTTTGAATGCGTCACTGATCTCGTAAATATGAGAGAGATCGTTCTTGATACAAATGATATTAACACTGCTTGAGCCAGTAACTGCAGCAAGATATTCCTTTATCTTTTCATGTTCTCCATCGAAAATGACAATATTGATACGCGTATCTATGCGCTTAAGCAGTTGACCGGCAATATCCCAATTACCGATATGCGCACTCAACAGGATACCGCCTTTTTGAAGATCTGCGATGGTTCGCAGGTTTTCCTCGCCATCAAAATTATAAGTGAATTTATTTTTTATCCCTGACATCACAACTACCTTATCGATAATGGTCTGGCCAAGCATATAATAATTCCGGTATATTTTAAAAATTGAGGAGATCCATCCATACCCGAGCTTATCATGGTATAATGAATAAATTTCCCGGGAAGAAGTATATGAGAATAGAAAGAAGTATAGTACAACAAATCTAAGGATGAAATAAGCTGGCAGCACTCCGAAATTCCTTAAGATCCATACAAAAAAACGGTAACCTGTAGTGGTTCCTTTTGATTTTCCTTCCCATAATGGCATTATACCAGTTCTTTAGCATTAACCCTGGATACTACATAATCACAAAAATCCTTGAACGTAGCAATATTTGTAAAATCTTCCGGCTTTACCTTAAAAGCAAAATTGCTTTCAATTACAACCACCAGATCTATGTAATCCAGGCTATCCAATCCGAGTGTTTCTTTCAGGTTTGCTTCCGGTACGATCTTCCCCGGTTCTACTTCAAATTCTTCCACGAGGAAGGACTTGATCTTTTCTATAATTAAATTATTTTCCATAAGCCGCAATATTAACCAGGTTTTCTGATAATTAGTGATGAGTTAGTTCCTCCAAAGCCAAAGGAATTCGACAAAAATACAACTATATCCTTTTCTATCGTACTTTTTACTATGTTCAATTTTGCAGAATCCTCATCGGGGTTTTCGAAATTTATGTTCGGTGCAATAAAAGAATTCTGCATCATGAGCATGGAGTAAATGATCTCGCTTGCTCCTGCCATCCAGCATTCATGGCCTGTCATTGATTTCGTGGAACTTACGTATGGCTGGTTACTTCCAAACACTTCATGAATTGCTTTTGCCTCACTCGAATCACCGGCAGGTGTTGACGTTGCATGTGCATTTATATAATCAATATTTGCAGCCTGCAGACCTGCTCCTTTTAATGCCATGTGTAAAGACCTAACTGGTCCGTCTACGGTAGGATTTGAAATGTGTCCTCCATTAGAAGAAAAACCATAGCCAATTACTTCTCCCAAAATTGTAGCTCCTCTTTTTTTGGCCGATTCCATGCTTTCAAGGATCACTGTTGCTGCGCCGCCGCTTGGAATAAGACCGTCCCTGTCGCGGTCAAATGGCCTGGATGCTTTTGATGGAGTTGATTCGTGAACTGAAAAGGCTGATAGTGCATCAAATGTGCCCATCGATAAATGATTTATCTCCTGTGCCCCGCCGCAGATAATGCAATCCTGTAAACCGGTCTTGATCAAATGGTATCCGAGTCCGATAGAATGTGATCCACTTGCACATGCCGCACTGATCGTAAAGTTCACACCTCTTAATTTGAAGATCGTTGCAAGGTTCATCGTAACAGTTGAGTTCATCGTTTGAAAGACAGACCCTGAACCGACCAGCATGGTATCTTTTTTCTCCCTGATGATATCATTTGCTTCAATAACTGCTTTACCTGAACTGTCATTACCGTATAGAATTCCTACTTCGTGTTCACTGATATAACCGGGATCCATACCAGCATTTTTTAAAGCCTCAATCGTTGCTACGTATGCATATTCTCCCTGCTCGGGCAACATAATCCGGGCACGGCGATCCAATTGACCTTTCAGATCCGGCTTGTTTACAAAACCGGTTAACCCCGACCGGTAGCCATATGCCTTCCGAACAGGATCGA
>JBDSDG010000264.1:0-3583 GCA_039920685.1 Ferruginibacter sp. | reverse complement strand
ATGGCGAATTTTACTATGAGTTGCTCATTCGCTTATACCAAAGGTGTGACTTTAGAAGGTTTTAAAAGAACATTATGCGGACCAGCCACACCATTAGCCGCGGGAGATGTTATGATCAAAAGTGCGTACACCTATTTGTCGCAGGGAGTAACGAAAGACCAGATCATAAAAACAAATGATGGCAAGGCTGTGGCCGGAGCATTTCAGTTCTTTTTAGATCAGCATAACCGCGGAGTATATTCAGATGGAACGGAGATCTTTGGTTCAAGGGAGATCCTGGCAAAGTCTACGGTTGCAAGAGAAGGTGGATGCAGGTGGTATCAATTCTGGTGTCATGTTGAAGTGTTTGCAAATTGGGTTGTGGCAAATTGGGAAGTAATTCAACAAATACTTGTATTTGTTCTAAATTTATAATCTATCATGGGGCTGATTTTTATAATCAGCCCTGTTTTATAAACAAAAAGCGTTATGGTTTTTAACTACAAAACATCATTATTAATTTGTTTACTCGGCCAATTGACTTTCTCTTCTTGTATCACTAGAATACTATTAAAAAAAGTTGGCATCTTTGATAAGACCGTAACCTTAAAATATATAACAAATGGCACTAAACAAATTGTTTTCTTGCCAATGCATCATATAGGTGAAAAGGAGTTTTATGAAGATGCAAAAGCCACAACCGATTCCTTTTTAAAGAAAAATTATATGGTATTTTTTGAAGCCGTCCGTCGAAACGGTATTACCGATTCCATTCAAAAAGATACTATATACAGGAAAGTAAGAAAAATAACGGGGGTTGACTTTTATACCATACTCAGCAATGGTGGATATCTTGATACAACTACAAATACAATCATGGGGTTGAAATTAAGGTATATTTCAAAACACAAGCTGGTCAATCAATCCAAACAATTGCTTTCAAGCTTTGATAGCAGCCATGTAAAAAATATAGATGCAGATATTCTTGAATTAATGAATGCAACAGAAAAAAAGTTCGGAAAAATTATATTAGAACCATACGATCTTAAAACCCCCTTTAGAGAAAAATATAAGCACAAGAAGAATAAAAAAATATCAGACTTTTTTGTTTCTGAATATAGAAATAATTTACTTACTGATTCTATTCTTAAATCACCTTATGATAAAATAATGATCGTCTATGGGGCGAAGCACTTCGATGGTATACTCGAAAATCTAAAACTTGTAGATAAGAATTATAAAGAAGTGGGGAAACTGGATTAATTACATATATTCATTTCATAACTCTACATTTCAAAAACCCCTAGCCCTTGCCGTAATACCTCCCAGTTCGGGCTGGTGCAATCTATCACTGTGGATGGAACCATTCCGCCACTACCACCATCTATTACAAAATCCACGAGGTGTTCAAATTTTTCATACATCACTTCGGGATCTGTATATTCTTCTACCATATCGCCAGGTAAGGATGCGCTTAATAAAGGATGGCCCAGCAGATCAAGTATATGCCTGCAGATCTCATTGTCGGGGATACGCAGCCCTATGGTTGACTTTTTACTTTGCAGGATCTTTGGCACTTGTTTACTTGCAGGTAAAATAAATGTGTAAGGCCCGGGGAGATATTGTTTCAATAACCGGTACAGCGGCGTATCAATGCTTTTTGTATAATCACTTAAGTGGCTAAGATCCCGGCATATAAAGGACAACTGCGCCTTATGAGGATCTATATTTTTTATTTTACAGATCCGTTCAATAGATTTTGGTTGCGAGATGTCGCATCCCAGGCCATAGATGGTATCAGTTGGGTAAACTATCACTCCTCCATTTTGGAGGCATTCCACCACCTGATTTATTAAACGGGGTTGCGGATTCTCAGGATGAATGTGAAGAAGCATAGAATGAAATTAGCACAAAATATGCCGCGGGTTTAAAACCAACAATATTACATTACTTTTGCTGCGTTTTTGCAATCAGGTATCAGGTATTAATAATTCAAACTCATAAATATGTCTCTTATTACTGTTGGCACAATGGCCTTTGACGCAATTGAAACTCCTTTCGCAAAAGTTGATAAGATCATTGGCGGTTCCGCAACGTACGTTGCTTATGCAGCTATTAATTTTGTTAAGCCGGTGCAGCAAATATCTATTGTAGGATATGATTTTCCGGAAGAAGAAATGGCCAATCTCCGTTCACGTGGTATTGAGCTTGATGGAGTAGAAGTAGTTAAAGACAAAAAATCTTTTTTCTGGAGTGGAAAGTATCACAATGATATGAATACCCGCGATACCCTGGTTACCGATCTGAATGTGTTGGAAGATTTTAACCCGGTTGTTCCCGAAAGTTACCAGGACTCAGAATTTTTAATGCTCGGCAACCTGATGCCTAAATTACAGTTAAGCGTGATCAACCAGATGAAGACCCGACCTAAATTAATAGTAATGGATACTATGAATTTCTGGATGGATGTTGCATTGGAAGATCTGAAGGAAGTGCTTAAAAAGGTTGACGTGTTATTGGTGAATGATGGTGAAGCAAGACAACTAAGCGCTGAGGTCTCTCTTGTTAAAGCTGCACGCAAGATCCTTACCATGGGGCCAAAATTCCTGATCATCAAAAAGGGTGAGCATGGGGCCTTACTTTTTCATGACAACCATGTCTTTTTTGCTCCTGCATTACCGCTGGAAGAAGTATTTGATCCAACCGGCGCCGGCGACACTTTCGCAGGTGGCTTTATCGGACATCTCGCAAAAACCAAGGACATAAGTTTTGAAAATATGAAAACTGCGATCATTGTCGGAAGTGCGATGGCAAGCTTCTGTGTTGAAAAATTTGGAGCTGAAAGATTAAAAGAAATTACCAAAGCTGATATAAATGACCGGATCAGTGAATTTGTTCAGCTGGTAAATTTTGATATTGACCTTGTTTAAATAGAATTTATACAACTACTGATAATTGATTAATTTAAAAGATCGTGATAGAGATCATATTACTTTTCTTCCTTACAAAAAGCATGGGCACACTGGCAACCAAAAAAGGATTGCCGCCAGGTCGTTGGAAACTCATTACCGTAATGGCCTGGCTGGCATTTGAAATGATCGGTATGATCATCGGGATCGCAATATTTGGAACTGGTAACCTTTATTCTTTAATGGCATTTGCCTTGGTCTGCGCATTTGGAGGTTACCTCACGGTAAAGTATATACTGGATAATAAACCAGACAATAAAGTTGAAGATGAGATCGAAAGAATAGGTAGTGATCAATTAAAGCCCTGACCAGTTATTTATCAATCCCTTCCAATTCAAATATAAAAGCATACTCTCTAGCCCTGTCCTTTAATGCCTTAAAACGGCCGGAAGCACCACCATGTCCTGCTTCCATATTTGTATAAAGCATTATTTTATTGTTACCCGAGTTCATCGTCCGCAATTTTGCAACCCATTTTGCAGGTTCAAAATATTGTACCTGGCTATCATGCAATCCTGTTGTTACAAGGAGGTTTGGATAAGCCTGTTTTTTTACATTATCATAGGGCGAATATGATTTCATATACAAATAGTTTTCGTTATTTGCCGGGTTTCCCCATTCGTCATATTCATTTG
>JBDSDG010000263.1:0-13502 GCA_039920685.1 Ferruginibacter sp. | reverse complement strand
ATTATCACCTGCACTTGCTGCAGGAAGTACCGTGACAGCTTTGTTTTTTTATAAGGGAATTCCTAACGAAGGTGTATATGCTGGCACAACCAGTACAAGCGGACTTACGTATACGGCTACCCTATCTGAAAGTTACCAGGCCCGGGAATGGTTTCCTGTTAAACAGATACTAAGAGATAAGATAGATTCAGCTGACATATGGATAAAGACAAGTGCGTTCAATAAAGTTGGGTCAAATGGAAGATTGGTAGCTGTTGTTGATAGTCCAAACAGCAAAAAGCAATACCAGTGGAAATCAAAGCATCCGATGAATTATTATATGCCAAGTTTTGCGGTTGGCAATTACCTGCAGTATGTTAATTACGCCAAACCCCTCGCGATGGCACCTGACTCAATATTGGTGTTGCACTATCTTGCTGATGATGATACTTATTTTCTTTCAGTAAAAACCAACATTGATAAAACCCCGGCATTTATTGAAAAATTTAGTGAGTTGTTTGGCTTGTATCCCTTTGCAGATGAGAAGTATGGGCACTCCCAGGCAAATATAGGCGGCGGTATGGAACACCAGACAATGACCACTACGAGCAGTTTTGGATCGACGCTGATTGCTCATGAACTCGGGCACCAATGGTTTGGCGATAACGTAACCTGTGCAACATGGAATGATATCTGGCTAAATGAGGGATTTGCCAGTTATAGCGAATACCTGGCGATCGAAAAACTGCCAGCATTATTTCCTACAACTAACCCGGCCAGTTATATGCAGGGTGTTCATAACAATGTTCTAAGCCAGCCGGGAGGAAGCGTGTATGTTCCCAACGCATCCATATTTGATGAGAACAGGATATTCAGTGGAAGGCTTAGTTATAATAAAGGTTCTGCGATCATTCACAATTTACGCTTCGAGATCCAGGATGACAACCTGTTCTTTCAAACATTAAAAAACTACCAACAACAATTTAAAGATTCAGTTGCTACCGTTGAAGATTTTAAACTTGTAGCTGAAACAACAAGTGGTAAAGACTTTTCGGATTTTTTTAATCAATGGTATTACGGCGAGGGATTTCCTACTTTTAACGTAACATATATTAAACAGGGTATTGACAGTATTATCCTGGTCCTAAATCAAACCACCAGTTCCGCAGTTACACCATTTTTTAAAGGGTTGTATGAATTCACCATTACATCTCCATTAGGGGATACTACCGTAAAAGCATACATGACCACAAACAACCAATTGTTTAAATTCCACTTCAATAATACCGCTAACGGTATTATTGTCGACCCAAACAACTGGGTATTGAATGCAACAGGCACTATTACCAACGGAGGTGTGATACCCGTAAAGCTTCTGACCTTTGAAGTGGCTGCCGATCCGAAATGTAACGCCCTTGTAAAATGGAAATCAGTTAACGAGCTGGATACCAGGCAATATGATCTGGAATACAGCCTGGATGGAATAACTTTTATAAAAGCGGGAACAGTGATCAGCAACAATCTCATAACTGAATCTAATTATCAATTTAGTTATGGCCTGGGTTCAACTACCGTGCATTTTTTCCGCCTAAAAATGATCGATAAAGATGGCGGCTATTCATATAGCCAGGTAATATCCTTAACTAAAAAATGCAACGGATCTTTTTCGTTGATCATAAATCCTAACCCTGTTACGGAAAACTTGCATATATCGATAACCCAGCCATCAATGAGCAATACAACCATTAGTATATTCGCTTCAACCGGAGAACTGATTTATAAGGATGACAGGTTATTGACAGAAGGAGCTAATTATATAAAGCTTGACGTGATGAAAAAGTTTTCCGCAGGAACATATTTGATCCGTGTGATTAACGGAAACAGTATCATCAATAAAAAATTCATCAAGCTATAATTAAAAAGAAAGAAATGATCACGATTAATGAAACCAATGTTACCATCATGGTAAATGATATGGACAAAGCCATCGGCTTTTATGAAAAGATCGGATTCACTATTAAGCAACGCTGGGAAAATCATTTTGCGATGCTCACTGCACCGGGAATAACCCTTGGTCTCCATCCTACGGAAGATATTAATCCAAATTCAGGAACATTATCCATTGGACTTATGATCGATTCAATTGAAGATGCCAGGCAGTTACTCGACACCAATAATATTCCACACAAAGAGCAGGATGATGGAAAATCCGGCACTTACCTGCATTTTACTGATCCTTATGGAACCGTGCTGTACTTTGTAAAGCCAAAGTGGAACTAAATGGAATCATAACTCAACGATCATATTCCCGCTCATGCCACATTTTGTAATAGATTGTTCAGATGGTATAATAACCCCAGGAGTTCCCGGGCAGATCATGAAGACAGTTCATGATACTGCAGAATCAACGGGGTTATTTGCGAAGGGAGATATTAAAGTGCGGATAACTCATTATGAATATTTTAATGTTGGAAATGACCCCAAAGATTTCATTCATGTATTCGGGTATATAATGGAAGGCAGGAATACCGAACAGAAAAATGATCTTTCAAGAAGGATCGTTTCAGCATTGAAAGCAATATTTCCAGATGTCCCCATAATCTCCATGAATGTAATGGATTTTGAAAAAGCAACTTATTGTAACAGGACAATGGTCTAAAATTTCTATTAAAATCCCTTTGCCATTGTCATGGATTCCAACGCCATTTTCTGATTAAATTCAAAGGCAAGTTGTTTGTGATTGATAGCATCTACAATGGTCCCGATCAGGCACAGCCCACCGGTAAGCAGGTACAATATTCCCATGCCTATCTGGCCGATCATAAAACGCTGGATGCCGGCACAAAAAACAAACCCAAGCAGGGTGCATAATAATATGAGCTCCGCTTTTCTCCGCTTTCCATTATAAATCGATATGAACAGCCTAAGCTTATCATCTGAAAGTCCTTTAATTAGTTCCTGTAAATATGCCAGTTCATCTGGTTCAATTGCAGGTATCAGCGTTACGAGGTCTTGGTTCATGATACTAATTGTTTTTCTGTAAAAGATAATTGTTTGATACGATATAATATAATTATAACGGCGAGTATCCCGAGCGGATGCTGATCTATTGAGGTCATAAACTGTAAATGTAAAGCAGATTGTATCGAATGTCCTATACCACAACCAGGGCACCATGTAAATCCAATCAGGTTGAATATGCAAAAACTGTTTTTACCAGTATCCGTATTCATACCATAAAGCAAGATCAACGCTGTGATCCAAAATAACAATTCAAAATTGTTAAGTATAAATCTCATTACCGACTTCATGTTTCTAAGTTAATTAATAAAGGGTGTCTATTGCAACAACAGCAAGATATGTATTGGTAAATACAAACGGAAGTAAACATCACTAATAAACTGAAACCATGATTGAAAAAATTATAGAGGTGCTGGCAAATGATCTTTCGTGGGTATAATTTTATATACAAGCTACTTGTGGTAAAACTTTACCTTCAATTTTTATATATTCATGCTAAGGATACAATACGGAATGGCTGGTTTCTTTGTGGGAGCATTTCTTGGACTCCTTTTAGGCATACTGGAAATGCACATCATAAACAAAGAAAAACATCCGGCCATGTTATTTATTGTTATTGCACTGACCATTATTACCTGCGGTATCATAGGAATTTCAGGAGGAGTAAGTATGGCAAGAAAGAAATTGAAACAATAGTCACAATAATTTAATTATCAATGATCATTTAATGGCAGACCCTGCTCCTGCCATTCTTTCCAGTTGATCGGTTCAGGCGCTACACGGTGCACTTCCATAGTAATACAATCTGTGACAGGGCAAACCAGCTGGCACAAATTACATCCAACACATTCTTCTTCTTTGATGGTATATGTATTGTAAGGCTTACCATAATCAAGATTGATGGATTGATGAGAAGTGTCCTCACAAGCGATATAACAAAGACCGCAATGAATACATTTATCCTGGTGGATCTCGGCAATATGATGATAGTTAATATCCAGGTCTTCCCAATGTGTGATCTTGTCAATCGATTTTCCAATAAAATCTTCCAGCGTTTTAAATCCTTTGTCATCCATCCAGTTGTTCATCCCCTCTATCATATCTTCCACTATCCGGAAACCATAATTCATAGCGGCGGTGCATACCTGCACATTGGAAGCACCGAGTAACATAAATTCAACTGCATCTCTCCATGTACTAACACCACCAATACCCGAAATTGGAACTTTACTTGTTAAAGCATCCTGGCTAATTGTGGTAAGCATTTTCAGTGCGATGGGTTTTACTGCCGGGCCGCAATAACCTCCAAACACAGATTTACCAGCTACATACGGATTTGGAACAAGTGTATCAAGATCGATCCCGGTCACTGATTGAATTGTATTTATTAATGACAAAGCATTTGTACCGGCACTTACAACTGCCCTACCTGTTGGCACAACAGAGTGAACATTGGGCGTAAGCTTTGTGATCACAGGAATTGTAGCCGCTTCCATAACCCATTCAACCACCATTTTTGCGATCTCCGGATCTTGTCCGACGGAAGCTCCCATGCCTCTTTCAGTCATTCCATGTGGACAGCCGAAATTCAATTCAAAACCGTGAGCTCCCCTGTCTTCCACTTTTTTTATCAATTCTTGCCAGCTGGCACGATCATTATCTGCCATTAAAGAAACTATCATTGCCCTATCTGGAAAAAGTTTTACGCATTCTTCGATTTCTTTTAAATTAATGTCGAGAGGCCTATCGCTGATAAGTTCAATGTTATTAAATCCCATCATCTTACCGCCATGGAAATTAACTGCAGAATACCTGGAGGAAACATTTTTTACTTGCGAGCCGAGTGTTTTCCAGACCACACCGCCCCAGCCTGCTTCGAATGCACGAAGCACATTGTATTTTTTATCTGTTGGAGGGGCGCTGGCAAGCCAGAATGGGTTTGGGGATTTTATGCCGAGAAAGTTTGATTCTAGAGAAGCCATTTTAAAATATTTTGAATGTTGAATTTTAAATTTTGAATTACAGAAAGCCTATTTTGAATGTTGAATTTTTAATTTTAAAATATTGAGGAACAGTTTCTTGTGAAGTTTTTACAATCTTAGTTAAAATATTAATGATGTGATCAATATTAATTAAATAGGCTGAATAATCAATGTCGACTAACTTACTTGTATCTAAAAGCCGTAACCAATACTTTGCTTCACGTGATTCCCTGGAAGCAATACACATCTTGGAAATAAAATCTTTTCGCGATTGCGCAGCTGTCCCTTCTTCAACATTGGCACCGATACTTGTCGCACATCTAAGCAATTGTTTAGAAAGAATAAACTCCTTGTTATCTATTAATTTTTTATACAAAAAGATTATTTACAAGGAAAAATCAAATGTCATTTCCACTATTTTATACTCTGTCTTCATTCAAAATTTAGCATTTAAAATAAATTTATAGAGATAAAAATTGAATAATAGCTGCCGCTCCATCCTTCCCTGCCTGTACTGCGTCAACAACTTCTTTACCACCATTAACACAATCACCACCTGCAAAAACGCCGGTAATATTAGTAGAGGCATTTCCATTCAAAACGATCTTGCCGTTTTTATTCAAAATATTAATATTGCTAACCAGTTCTTCAAAAGGCATTTGCCCGGCAGCCTTAATGATCATATCTACGTCAATGATAAATTCTTCCCCTGTTGGTACTGGTGACCTGCGGCCACTTGCATCTGGTTCACCCAACTTCATGATCTCCGATTTTAATGCGGCAACTTTTCCATCAACACCCATTGCTTCCTTTGGTGCTGCAAGCCAGATGATCTCGCAACCATCCAATTTTGCAATGTCAAGTTCAACCTGGGTGCAAGGCATTTCTTCCTGAGTTCTTCTATATAACATTGTTACTTCTTTCGCACCTAATCGTTTAGCCTGCGTGGCAGCATCAATGGCAGTCATCCCCATTCCAATTACTGCAACTTTATCACCAACAGGAACTTTACTATAACCTTTATCCCGGATATCATAGATAAAGCTAATCGCGTCGACTACCCCTTCCAGTTCCTCACCAGGAATATCAAGCTGGCGGGCAAGTCCAACGCCAAAGCCAAGATAAAGGGCATCATATTTTTTTTGTAATTCCCCAATAGAAATATCCTTTCCTAATTCCTGGCCATATTTGATCTTTATTCCACCTATTGCTAAAATATAATCAACTTCATCTTTGCAAAACTTAGGTGTTACTTTATATGCGGCGATTCCATAGGTCATTAATCCACCACCCTCTTTTTCTTTTTCATAAATCGTAACGTCAATACCTTCCCTTGCCAGCACATGCGCACAACTCAGACCAGCAGGACCGGCACCAACAATGGCAACCTTCTTACCATTTGATTCTTTTCTCTTAAATAATTGCCAGTTATTATACAATGCCTTCTCCGTTGAATACCGCTGAAGCTTTGCAATTGCGATCGGCTCCTCGTCCATTAAATTATAAACACAAGCTCCTTCACATAATTTTTCGACCGGGCAAACTTTGCTGCAACCTGCTCCCATGATATTAGAAACAAAAATGGTGTGGGCCGATCCTTTTATATTATCCGTTGTTATTTGCTTAATAAATTTTGGAACATTAATACTGGTCGGGCAACTTTTCATACAGGGCGCATCATAACAAAACAAGCACCTGTTTGCTTCTACCAACGCTGCATCCATTGTTTCAAAGGGAGGGTGGATATCAGAAAAGTTATTTTCGTATTGATCCTTGGTGAGTCTATTTTCACGAATCGACATGTTAATTATTTTAAATTTTAAATTCTAATTTTGAATGATAACAAGTTATTGCCGAATGCTTAAAGTACAACATTCCACATTCAAAATAATCTATAGTTCAGTTAATTTTCCATAGGTCTCGGGCCTTCTGTCGCGGAAGAACTGCCACTTGTTTCTTACCTGCTCAATAAGATCAAGGTCAAATTCTGCAATCAGCAATTCATCGTTGTCTTCGGATGCACTTGCGAATATTTCTCCCAACGGGTTTACAAAATAAGAGCTTCCATAGAATTTCCCGAGGTTCCAAGGCGCCTCTGTCCCAACCCTGTTGATACATCCCATAAAATAGCCATTGGCAACTGCATGTGCAGGCTGCTCCAGCTTCCATAAATATTGTGATTGCCCAGCTGTTGTTGCAGATGGATTGTAAACGATCTCTGCACCATTCAATCCCAAACACCGGGCTCCGTCAGGAAAGTGACGATCATAGCAAATATATACTCCAACTTTTGCATACCTGGTTTGAAAAACAGGATAGCCTAGGTTTCCCGGTTTGAAGAAAAACTTTTCCCAGAAACCCCCGGTATGGGGAATGTGATTTTTCCTATACTTTCCCAGATAAGTTCCGTCGGCATCTATCACTGCAGCGGTATTATATAATATACCTGCCTGCTCCTTTTCATAAACAGGAATGATAATGACCATATTATATTTTTTTGCATAAACTGCAATTCTTTCAGTAGTTGGGCCAGGAACAGCTTCAGCAGAATCATACCATGCCTTATCTTGTCCGGGACAAAAATAAGGTGTGTTGAAGATCTCCTGGAAACAGAGTATCTGCACTCCATTTTTACCAGCCTCATCTATTAATGGAAGATGTTTTTGAAGCATTGCTTCTTTGATCTCCGCGATAGTTCCTTCACCTTCTGTTTTTGGAAGCGACATCTGGATGAGAGCGGATTTGATTATACGAGCCATGTGAAAAATTATGAATTAATAATTATTAATTATAAATGTAGTTTAACTTGCCTTGAAGTATCTTTCTTTTGTAGTAAGTATTATGCTATTTAATATTCTGATCAATTCATCACAAAGTGTGTTTAGTTTTAAAAATTGTTCCGGATTTATGTATTCACTGTCCTTTAATAGTTGAAGCCAGTACGAGGTTTCCCGAGACTCTTTTAACGATATACCCAGTTTATGTATGAAGTCTCTTTTTGATTCACTTGCCACCGCTTCATAAATATTTGCTCCAAAGGATGTTCCACATCTTAATAATTGTTTTGAAAGCACAAACTCCTTTTTTTCAGAAATTAGAAATTTATAAATGCCAATGATTTGAAGTGCAAACGAATAGGACTTTTCAACAATGATATTGCCTTTTTCTTCATTCTTAATTCATCATTCTTAATTCTAAATTACTTGTCTCACTTTACTTCTCTTAATAAACTTCCCATACCCCTTATTCAACAGACAATGATTATTATGGATCGCCACTTCTCCACGTAAAAGAACAGTTTTTACTTTTCCCGTTAATTCCCACCCTTCATAACCGCTGTAGTCTACATTCATGTGATGGGTTTTGGCAGATAGTGTATGCTTTTCCGTTGGATCAAAGATGAGTATGTCTCCATCACTTCCAACTGCGATAGTTCCTTTTCGGGGAAACATCCCAAATATCTTTGCAGGATTTGTGCAGGCAACTTCCACATATTTATTTAGCGTGATCTTTCCTTTGTTCACTCCTTCACTGAATAATAATTCCATCCGGTTTTCAATTGCAGGATGCCCATTTGGAATTTTAGAGAAATCGTCTTTGCCCATTAATTTCTGCTCCCATTTAAACGGGCAATGATCTGTTGCAACAACATTAACCAATCCCTGGTTAATTCCGGCCCATAGAGTTGCCTGGTCTTTCTTTTCACGTAATGGCGGACTCATGACCCATTTAGCTCCTTCAAAATCTTTTTCATAGAGAGATGCATCCAGTATCAGGTATTGAATACACGTTTCTACAAATATCTTCTGGTTTCTTTTAGTTGCATTGCGAACAGCATTTAACGCACCTTCACAAGTAAGGTGAACAATATAACCGGGACAACCAGTATAATTCGCCATATCAACAAACCGTTCACTTGCTTCTGCTTCAGTAACTTCCGGCTGTGATAAATAATGATAGATCGGAGATAATTTTTTTTCTTCCTTGTGCTTCTGGATCAGGTAATCGATCATGTCACCATTGGTTGCATGCACATTTATCAATCCACCATGTTTCTTCACTTCTTCCATCAGCCCGATCATTTGCCTGTCATCGATCATCAATGCACCTTTATAGGCCATGAATGTTTTAAATGAACTGATCCCTTCTTTTTCAATAAGATCTTTTATCTCTTTTTTTGTATTATCATTAAAATCAGTCACAGCCATGTGGAAACTATAGTCGCCAACGCAATTATTATCTGAACGCGAACGCCATTCTTCCAATGCGGCTTGTAAGGAATTACCTTGTTTCTGCAAAATAAAATCGATCACCATAGTAGTACCCCCATATAATGCTGCACGCGTTCCCGTTTCATAATTATCGCTGGAAAAAGTTCCCATGAAAGGCATATCTAAATGAACATGAGGATCAATTCCCCCGGGCATAACCAATTTACCGGAAGCATCGATCTCTTTATCAGCCTTCATAGGTAAATTTTTTCCTATTGCGGATATGATTTCACCTTCGATGAATATATCTGCTATATAATCATCAGTAGCAGTGATGATCCGGCCATTCCTAATTATTATTGACATTATGCAAATTATTTTGAATGTTGAATTTTAAATGTTGAATAAAAACAAATTCAATCCTTAATCAATTTTTTTAACTGAATTAAAAGGCTTTTAATAAAGATCAAATTCAAATAAAAAGTTGAATGAAAAATAACCAATAATTAAAAATTCATCATTCAAAATTCAAAATGGCCTTTCTTTTTTTCATCATAATCCAATACAAACCTCCACTCACTAAAAAACCGACGAACCATGCATAATGGTACAGGTCAGATATCCAGCCGGCAAAGGTTGTATTTGGAATTAGTTTCACCTGCAATAAAAATCCGGGTACATTAGGAAGTATACCTAATAACAAAGAAATAATTGCGACATTATTAAACCCATTATTAAATGTATATGATCCATTGTGTTTATACAGGTCATCAACATTCAAATGTTGTTGACGAATAAAATAATAATCTACGATCATGATGCCGCCAACAGGCCCAAGTAAACTTGAATATGCTATCAGCCAGGTAAAGATATATCCATTCGGATCAGCTATTAATTTCCATGGACAGATCAATATTCCCAGGACACCTGTGATATATCCGCCTGTTCTAAAGTTAATTTTTTTAGGTGATAAATTTGAAAAATCATTTGCGGGACTTACAATGTTAGCTGCAATGTTTGTTGCAAGTGTTGAAATTGCTACAGCGATCATTGCAATACTTACCAGGATTTTATTTTCAAATTTTCCGGCTAGCACCAAAGGATCCCAAATGGTTTCCCCATAAATTATAACTGTTGCTGATGTAACAACTACACCAATAAATGAGAAAAGTGTCATGGAAGGTGGGAGTCCAATGATCTGTCCATTGATCTGCGCTTTCTGGCTCTTTGCATACCTGGTAAAATCTGGTATATTTAATGATAAGGTTGCCCAGAAGCCAACCATTCCCGTTAGTGCAGGAAAAAAGAAGTTAAAAAAAGAATCACTGTTTGTAAACTTTGAAGGTTGTTGGAGGATCGGTCCTAATCCGTGTCCTGCATTAATGGCCCAAAATAACAAAGCCAAAGCAGCTAATGGTAAAAAGAAAGCTTTAAAAACAAGTAGTTTTCTTATGCTTTCAACCCCGAGGTAAACAACAAACATATTAAGTAACCAAAAAATTAAAAAACAAATGGCCGGACCGGTTTGTAATCCGATTGTGGCAGGGAATATCTGCGGCAGTTTTCCAAGGGAAGGATACCATACGTTCAACATTAAGAATACAGCATATCCACCAATCCAAGCCTGGATGCCAAACCAGCCACAGGCGACGATCGCTCTTAACATTGCGGGAATATTTGCACCCTTTGTGCCAAAACTTGCTCTAGCAAAAACAGGGAAAGGAATTCCATATTTCGCACCGGCATGCCCGTTTAATATCATTGGAATCAATACAACTGTATTGCCTATAAAAATTGTCAGGATCGATTGCCACCAGTTCATACCGCCTTCAATCAGTGAGCTGGCAAGCATATAGGTAGGAATACATAAGCTCATGCTGATCCATAGAGCGGCATAATTCCAAGTGCCCCAGGTCCTTTTATTTTCCGGGATCGGGGCCAGGTCATCATTGTAAAGTGAAGATGTGCCAGTAATGTCACTCATGTATTTATTTTGAATTCTGGATGTTGAATTTAAATGCCGACATTTAAAATTTAAATTCAACATTCAAAATATTCTAAGGCGCATGAACTTCCTTATCAGCTATGGCTATCGCTTCGGAAATAATGGCAAGCCCTTCATCAATTTGTTCTTTTGTTACACAAAGTGGTGGGGCAATAAATATATAACTCCAGCGCACAAACGTATACATACCAAGTTCTTTTATTTTAGCCGCCACCTTGTTCATCACTGCCATTTCCTCCGGCTTCGCGTTGAATGGTGCCATCGGCTCTTTGGTTTCCCTATTTTTAACCAGCTCTAAGCAACCTAGCAAGCCAGTGGTCCTGAAATTGCCTATAGAAGGATGTTTTTTCTTTAATTCTTCAACTTGCTCCGTTACATATTTGCCCATTGCGGCAGCATTTTCGATCAGCCCATCATCCTCATATATCTTTATTGTTTCCAGCGCAGCTGCGCAGCTCACAGGATGTGCCGAATATGTTAACCCAAGGGCAAGCATATTGTCATCATACTTTGCAGCGATCTTATCAGAAACCATCAGGCATCCAAACGGCAGGTAACCGCAGGTGAGTCCTTTCGCCATGCAGATCATGTCAGGAATGATACCATGATTTTCAAAACCAAACCATTTCCCGGTGCGGCCAAACCCACTCATCACTTCGTCCATGATGAGTAAAATTCCATGTTGGTCGCAAAGCTTTCTAACTGCTTTTAAATATCCAACAGGATACTGTAAACAACCTGAGGACCCGGACTCACCTTCAAGCAATATGGCTGCAATATTTCCGGCACCTTCATAAGCGATCATGCGTTCCAGTTGGGCAACACATTCTTTAAGCAAATTTTCTTCCCCATATTCCCATCGATACAAATATGGAAGATCAAAATGTACAAAGTTCGGCGCCTGTTGGGAATCTGCAGGGATCCTTCTTGGATCGCCACTCGCAGAAATTGCACCAATGGAAGCACCGTGGTATGATTGGTAACGGCTTAATATTTTATGTCTTCCCGTATAAAGTCTTGCAAGCTTAATGGAATTCTCAATAGAGGTTGCCCCACAAAGGGTAAAGAATGCTTTGTTAAGATCACCCGGACATATCTCTGCCAGCTTCTTTCCCAAATCACCTCTTACCTTGGTAACACAGCTGGGTGTTACATAGCTTACTTCCTGCATTTGCCTGACAACGGCTTCGGTTATACGCTGATTCCCATGGCCGATGTTCACATTCATCAACCCGGAAGAAAAATCAATGTATTTTTTATCATCATAATCATACAGGTAAACTCCTTCGGCATACTTCACTGCAATTGGTGCAATTCCTTTTTGTTTGCTCCACGAAAAGAGCGTATAATCGAGATTGTTTTGAATGATCTCCGTAGATTCTGTAATTGTTTGTGATTTCATACTATTTATTTTGAATGTTGCATTTTAAATGATTATTCTTAGCTCATCCAATTCACTCCTGCTTCTGCGCTCCACTTGATGGTACTCTTTTTTAATTTGGTCCAGAATTCAATGGAACTCTTTCCTGTTATATCTCCTACACCAAACTTACTTTCATTCCATCCGCCAAATGAGAAAGGCTCGCGTGGAACGGGAACACCTACATTCACACCGATCATTCCTGCACTTGCACGATCGATTATATATCTTGCCATGGCACCATTTTGCGTAAATACTGAGGCTGCATTGCCATAAGGATTTGCGTTCTCAATTGCCAATGCTTCATCCACAGTATTTGTGCGCATGATTGAGATCACCGGGCCAAATATCTCTTCAGTTGCCACACTCATTCCGGGTGTAACAAAATCAATTACAGTTGGGCCAACGTATGTACCATTCTCTTTGCCATTAACTTTTGTATTACGGCCATCAACCAGGATCTTGGCACCATCATTTTCAGCTTCTGTTATAAACCTTTCGATCCTTTGTTGTGATTCTTTATTTATCACTGCTCCAAGATTTTCACCAGGGATGACTTTTCTTGCTTCCTCACATATCTTATCAATAATATTATCAACATTTCCAACACCTATCATGGCACTTGCCGCCATGCAACGTTGGCCGGCACAGCCACTCATTGAAGCAGCAACATTCTGTGCGGTCATGCCCGGGATCGCATCCGGCAATACCATCAAATGATTTTTTGCACCGCCTAAGGCAAGGCATCTTTTATAACTTGATGTTGAGCGCTGGTAAACGATTTTTGCAACCTTTGTTGATCCAACAAATGAAACAGCTTCAATGTGTGGATGGTCGCATATTGCTTCAACAATTTCTACATCTCCGTTTACAATATTGAATAC
>JBDSDG010000262.1:0-4414 GCA_039920685.1 Ferruginibacter sp. | reverse complement strand
GAAATCAAAACCTACATTTAAATTAGGCCTTGGATTTTGAGTGTGAAGTGCCTTTATCATCTGTTCTTTTCCTGATGCTAACTGGTACGATAAGATCGAGAATGGCCTGGTTGTTTTATAAAATTTGGAGTTCTCTAACGTAAACCTGTAAATGTCGTAAACGTGAAAGCCGGGATCCCAGCCCGCTTTCATAAATGGTTCAAAGATCAAGGGGAATGCTGGTGCACCATTATTTCCCAGGTATTGATAGGAAGAAGGAACTGAAAAATATTTGTCGAAATCACTGACAGAGGAGTCTATGTATTGGCGGTTGGTTGAATCAAGATATCGGAAACTGATGGTAATGGAATCTTTTCGATCATCCCTGTGCTCGAATCCGATAGTATCAGATCTCTGTGAGCCCACATTCCTGTCCAAACCCTTCACCCGGTCAATAACCCTGTCATCCTGGCCAAAACTTTTGAACATGGAAACAGAAAATAAAAGCAAAGCAAGAAATCTTTTCATTTAAAGCTGGAAAGGTGAAATTAATTGTTGGGATCAGATCCGCAAAGGTAAGTTAATAGGTTAATTCCTGAAATTGTGGTGCGGCTAATTAAGATCAATATTGGTATGCTGCACAAGTGAGTGACACAACAATGCCGGAGTGAAATTCAACTGCCTGCATAAAAATGATGCATTATTTACTATCATTTCCATATTCAATTTTATATATCTTCGCCAAAATCTAAAGCATGAATTTACACGAATACCAGGCCAAGCATCTGTTAAAAAAATACCACGTTCCGGTACAGGAAGGATTTGCCTGTAGTACGGCGACTGAGGCTGAAGAAGCGTATCGCCAGATACATACTCAATATGGCAGCAGGTTCGCAGTTGTAAAAGCACAGATCCATGCAGGTGGCCGGGGAAAGGGAACGATCATAGGGAAAGAGCAGCGCGGTGTTGCAGTTGGAAAAAATGCGGAAGATGTTTTAAGGATCGCTTCAAATATCCTGGGAGGAACGCTGGTAACTATCCAGACCGGTCCGGAAGGAAAGCTTGTGAATAAAGTATTGGTGGCACAGGATGTTTATTATGAAGGCCCTAATCCTGTAAAAGAATTTTATTTATCTATCCTGCTTGACCGTGCGAAGGGACAGAACGTGATCATGTATAGCACAGAAGGTGGAATGAACATTGAAGATGTGGCTCATGATACTCCCGAAAAAATATTCAAAGAATGGGTTTATCCATCTGCAAACCTGCAGGGTTTCCAGGCGAGGAAAATAGCGTTTAACCTTGGGCTGAGTGGAGAATCACTAAAGAACTGTGTAAAATTTGTTACCAATCTTTACAATGCATATGTTGACCTTGATTGTGGAATGCTGGAAATAAATCCAATGTTCAAAACAAGTGATGAGAAGATCATTGCCGTGGATTGCAAAATGAGTATCGATGACAATGCATTGATGCGTCATGTGGATGTTGCTTCCTTGAGAGATACAAGTGAAGAAGATCCGACAGAAGTGGAAGCAGCGAAATATAATCTGAACTTTGTAAAGCTTGACGGCAATGTAGGTTGTATGGTAAATGGTGCTGGACTTGCAATGGCTACCATGGATATGATAAAATTAAGCGGCGGTGAGCCAGCCAATTTTCTTGATGTTGGCGGAACTGCAAATGCTCAAACTGTGGAAGCAGGGTTTCGAATCATATTAAAAGATCATAAAGTAAAAGCAATTCTGATTAATATCTTTGGCGGTATCGTTCGTTGCGATCGGGTAGCCCAGGGCGTTATAGATGCATACCGGAGCATAGGAAATATAGAGATCCCTATTATCGTTAGATTACAGGGAACCAATGCGGACGTGGCAAAAAAACTTATTGATGAAAGCGGGTTGAAGGTACAGAGTGCAATTTTATTGAGCGAGGCAGCTGGGTTGGTGAATAAGGCGGTAGCGTGAGTAAGCTGTTAGCTACAAGCTATAAGCTGTTAGCCTGGTTGTAAAGTTTGCAAGGTTGTAAGTAAGCGGTTAGCTTTTAGCTGTTAGTCTGTTTAAAAAAGGTTTGAAGATAGTTAGTGAGCTTAAAGCTGCAAGCTGCAAGCTGTTTGCAAGGCTAGAAGCTTGTAATTATCTTTAATGCTGGTATTGCTATATCCAGTATCCAGTACCAGTATCTAGTATCTAGTATCCAGTATCCAGTATCTAGCATCCAGTATCTAGTATCCAGTATCCCGTATCCCGTATCTAGCATCCCGTATCCCCATAACTCCCAACTCATGTTATCACCGAATTTCTCTCCATTTCCAACGATAGAAACAGAAAGATTGTTACTTCGTGAAGTTACCGTTAATGACGTAGCCGAAATGTATTTCCTGCGAAGCAGTAGGATCGTAACAGAACATTTCAACAGGGCGCCGGATGCTTCGCTGGAAGAAACAAAGCTTAAGATCGATCAGATCTTAGAATCACAAAAAAAGAATGAGAATGTTTTTTGGGTTATTGCTTTCAGATCTGAGCCAGGGAAAATGATCGGTAATATTGGGTATTGGAATATAGTGAATGAACATTACCGTGCCGAGATCGGATATTTACTAAATCCCGATCATTGGAGAAAAGGTATCATGAAGGAAGCTTTAATTGCAGTAGTTGATCATGGATTCAATAAAATAAAACTTCATAGTATTGAAGCAAATATAAATCCTGATAATGCTGCTTCAGGATATTTACTGGAAAGTTGCGGATTTGTCAAGGAAGCACATCATAAAGAGAATTATTATTATGATGGTGTCTTTTATGATTCGATCATATACTCTTTAATCAATAAAAAGAGATGACATCTCAAAATAAGATGTCATCTCTGGAATTTTACATTTTTGGAAGCAATACATGATCTACAACATGGATCACTCCATTGCTTTGATTCACGTCTTTGATGGTAACGACAGAAACTCCGCCATTGTCATCAGTGATCATGATCTTTCCTGCTTTCATTGTTGCATATAAATTACCACCTGCAACTGTTTTCAGAGTAGCTTTGCCATTTCCTGCTTTTATTAATGACATTATATTTGTTGAAGATAATTTTCCCGGTACAACATGATAAGTAAGTACACCGGTTAAAGACGTCTTGTTTTCTTCCATTAATAAATTATCAACTGTACCTTCAGGTAACATTTTAAATGCTTCATTTGTTGGAGCAAACACTGTAAACGGTCCGGCACTTTGCAATGTTTCAACCAATCCCGCCGCTTTAACAGCAGCTACCAAAGTTGTATGGTCTTTGCTGTTCACTGCATTCTCAACAATATTCTTTGAAGGATACATTGCGGCACCCCCTACCATAACAGATTTGTCCATTTTTGAATCCTGTGCAAATGAATTGCCTGCAAAAAATATAATAGCTGCAACAATTCCAATAGTTCTCAATTTTTTCATGATGATAATTTTTAGTTTGAAATTTTTATTCACACTATCTACGCCTGTCTTGTGAAAATGGATTTAGTTCAAAAAAATAATTTTATTTGTAAATAAACAACCTCTTAGATGGAGACATAAAAAAAGCGGCCATGCGCCGCTTTCAAATTTTATAAAAAGTATTAATAGTCATTTCCCGATTTCTGCTTTACCGGTGGCTTTTTTTCTTCCGGCTTATTTAAAACAAGCTTTACCTTCGGATCTTTACCATCGTCTTTTTTAGGGTCCTGGGTTTTGGATGTGTCATTTTTTTTAATAATTATATCATCCGCCTTGTCTTTAAAGAAATCATTCTTACCTGAACCATCGTTAAAAAAATCCCCTGCATCCCCATTTCCATTATCCTCTGTAAGGCTATCTCCACTGTTTGCAATATTCATAAAATTAGCATCTGCATAAATGGGATCATTCTTTAATTCGGCAGGTTCTTCAAATTTGGTAACCCGGCCATATTCAAGTTTTTTATCAGCATATACTTTGCTCATGAACAATCCCCAATTTGGAGCCGACATCTCTGCACCGCCTCCATTGTTCTGGTAAATGGGAATAAAAGGATCTTCGCATCCAACCCATGTGCCGCCAAGTAACTCTGGTGTGTAGCCTATGAACCAGCCATCGGTATTACCGTTTGTTGTTCCAGTTTTACCAGCTTTCTCCACATCTATTTTATAACTATTGATCCTGCGTGCAGTTCCGATCGCAATTACACCCTGCATCATTTTTACCATTGTATACGCATCGGCCTCACCGATGACCTGTTTGCTTTGAGCAATTGGAAAATCCTGTAAGAGGTTACCATTCTTATCCTCTATCCTGTTCAAAAAAACAGGAACTGTATTATACCCTTTGTTTGGAAACATGGTGAAAGCCTGCAGCATTTCCAACATAGGAATCTCTGCAGCTCCAAGTGCAATTGAGGGATAAGGAGGCAACTTGGTTTTGATACCGCATTG
>JBDSDG010000261.1:0-5074 GCA_039920685.1 Ferruginibacter sp. | reverse complement strand
TCAGATAAAAGCGACCGTACAGGTACTGGCACGCGCAGTGTTTTTGGATACCAGATGCGCTTCGACCTAAGCCAGGGATTTCCTTTGGTTACAACCAAAAAAACTCATTTAAAAAGTATCATTTATGAACTTCTTTGGTTCCTTAAAGGTGATACCAATATTCGTTATCTGAAACAAAATAATGTAAGAATATGGGATGAATGGGCAGATGAAGGCGGAGATCTTGGCCCAGTGTATGGCAAACAATGGAGAAGCTGGGAAGGCGCTGATGGAGTGGAGGTGGACCAGGTATCAGCTCTTATTGATCAGCTGAAAAACAATCCTGATAGCCGGCGGTTGATCATCAGTGCATGGAATGTTGCTGATCTTCCAAAAATGAAATTGATGCCGTGTCACTGTCTTTTCCAATTTTATACTTCACCACCCAATGAAAATGGAAAGCGAAAGTTAAGTTGCCAATTGTACCAGCGTTCGGCAGATGTTTTTCTAGGTGTTCCTTTCAACATTGCATCTTATGCATTATTCACACTGATGGTTGCACAGGTTTGTGATATGGAGCCGGGTGAATTTATTCATTCTTTCGGAGATGTGCACTTATATAATAATCATTTTGAACAGGCAGATCTTCAAATTACACGCACACCTTTTCCATTGCCGCATATGAAGATCAATCCTTCAGTAAAAAATATTTTTGATTTTAAGTTTGAAGATTTCGAATTGATCAATTATCAAAGCCATCCTGGAATCAAGGGTGTGGTAGCAGTTTAAAAACCTGCCTGAAGGCGACTCGCCGACTTCCCGGAAATTTTGATTAACTGGGTTCCAGCTTTCACTTTTTACACATGGAATATTTAAAAGGCCAGGAAAAATAGTGCTGACACATTGTTTATTGCAGTTATTTCTTTGCATAAATTTCTCAGGAATGCTTTCCCTCAAGATTTTCTATTAGAATATAACCAAACGAATGGGAATAAGATTCTCAGACTGTCTTTTTAGGTTTGGCTGCTTTTTTGCCGTATTTTGAAGATACTCCATTTCAGGATTCTTTTCTACGCAAAAGCTTGTATCATTTAAGAAACTAAATCATGCCTATAATTAAAACCGCTAAATTGATTTTATTAGTTTTTCTTTTAGCTGCACCCTATTGTTCTATATCTCAACAATGGATACAAACCAAAGGACCGGGCGGTGGGAAGGTAATAGATATGATCGAGAAAAATGGTTCCATTCTCGCTGCTACTTACGGTGGTATTTTCCGGAGTACCAATAACGGTGATACCTGGGCTCGTTCACATACAGGTTTCCCGGATGGAGGTTTTCCCAGCAGTTTTGCAACTATAGATAATGTTATATATGCAAGTAGTCAAGCTTCCGGTGTGTACCTGAGTTCGGACAACGGGATCACCTGGAATAGTGTGCCGGGATCTAATTATTACAATTTAAAGATCTTTGCTTCCCATGATACTTTATACCTGGGATCCGAAGGCGGTGGAGTTTTACGGTCTATAAATAATGGCCCGTTCCAGCCGGTTAATACAGGATTACCCGCAACCTCCAATGTAAATTCGTTTGCACAGGTAGGACAGTATTTATTCATTGGGCTGCGTGGCAACGGGGGCTCGGTGGGAATATACCGCAGCTTGGTAAACAGCAGCATCAGCTGGACGCAAATGAACACAGGTCTCATTGATTTTCCTTCCATCATTGATCTTAAGACAAAAGGTGCCGATTTATTTGTAACGGCGCAGAGCTTCAATGATGCCGGGTTATTCAGGTCCACAAATCTTGGCGCTAACTGGTTTTCTGTCTCTCCGCCAAGTGATCCTTTTTTCAGTTATCTCACCATTTACCAGGGAGATATCTACGGAGGTACATTTGGGTCAGGCGTTTATAAAAGCATTAATGACGGGGCAGACTGGACGGTGGTAAATTCAGGACTTAAGCCTCTAACGGTGTGGACATTCCTACCCGGGTCAAACGGGTTGTTTGTAGGATTTGAGAGAGGACTGGCCCGCACAACCAATAATGCTGCATCCTGGGAACTAAAAAACAGGGGTCTTACCAATACCTCAGCTACTTCCTTATATTCGGCCGGTGATACATTGTTCTCAACCACGCAAACTGCAGGTATGGGCGACTCCGACGGCCTTTTTTTTACGACGGATGGAGGGCAAAACTGGACACCAATGGACAAAGGCCTCTTCCCCAGCCCACAGGGAAATGCATTTGTAAAAAGCGAGAACATTAATATTATTGGGACTGGTAATGAGGGCATTTTTATTAAAAGACCCACTGATACGGCATTCTTGCACCCAGTTGGTGTTCCAACGGTTTTAATAGTGTTTGCGTTGTTCAGCAACTCACAGGTTGTGCTGGCAGGTGTGAATGGTAGCGGCGAACTTTACCGGAGTGTAGATAATGGTGTTACATGGAACCAATCCAATACCGGGTTCAACGGTTCCCAAGGTGATGACCAGGTATATTGTTTTTATGAGAAAGCGGGAGTGATATTTGCCGGTGCCTTCAATGCTATATACAAGAGCACCGACCAGGGACTGACATGGACAAACTCGAATGCGGGCATTTACTCGGGCACGGTTATAAAGGGTATAACGGGAATGGGAAATGATCTGTATGCTGTCGGGGGATTTAACCGGAGAATCTATAAAAGCACGGATAACGGTGCTACCTGGCTTGGCACCAATAATGGCTTACCGCTCATTATAGACTTTAACGCGATTATTGCGGCTAATGGGATACTTTATGCAGGTAGTGATCTTGGTATTTACCGCAGCATAGACAACGGTGGAAACTGGCAAGAATTCAATGATGGATTATTATCATTTACGAGAAAGGTGTTAAGCTTTGCGATTCACAACAATCAGGTATATGTTGGAACTGATGAAACAGCTGTCTGGGGCCAGGCTTCTGTGATACCTGTGCAACTTATAAATTTTAACGTTACTTCCATAAACAATACTTACATACGTACAAGCTGGACTGTTGCACAGGAAAGCGATATACAAAGTTATATAGTTGAAAGAGCAATTTCAGGCACAAACAATTTTATTGAGATTGGCAACATTGCGTCTTCAAACAGCCAGATTCAAAAGGATTATGAGTTTATTGACAGGGGAGTCGAAAAAAATGTGCTTTATCAATACAGGCTCAAGATTGTAGAAGCGGCCGGTGCTAATTATTCAGAAATAAGAATAGCAATGATCTCAGGGAAAAATATTACTATTAGCATTTCTCCTAATCCTTCCGATGGATTTGTAAAAGTAATCATACATGGATATGAGGGCCCGGCTGAATTTGCTGTCATGAACACACTTGGACACAATATTTATCATAAATCAGAAAAAGTAAATAATGGGAGCACGGTGTTGATTGATATCAGTTCTCAAAAAAGTGGCGTATTTGTAGTAAAAATAAATATGCCTGCTGAATCATTTACAAAAAAGATTGTGATCAAATAATAATCTGATTTAAATCCCCTGCAATACTTATTTTTTTAAGATCGCTTTGGTGACTGCTTTTTTATTATCAACATACACGGTAATAAAATAACCACCGGTGCTAACATTATCCGTTGGGATTTTCTGAACCTGGACACCGGGTAATTGCTGGTATTCTTTACTGTAGATCCTTTGACCGAGAGCGTTTAATAACACGATATTTATTTTTGCCGGTGTGATCCTGGTAACCTTCACCGTTAGGTCATTATCAATTACAGGATTTGGTGCGATAATTATACTGTTTGCTGTGGTGGTATTACAACTTGCAAGGTGATCAACTGATAGAGAATCCAGGTAAAAAGTTGTGTCGGAGGAGATTATCATTTTTAATCTGTAAGTGTACATTCCCGGCGCCAATGAGCTTAGGTCATCATCAAAATGAAAATCATGGGATCCATAGCTGCCGTTATTTTGTAAGGTAGTAACGGATGTGTAAGCAAGTTCTGACAGCAATTTCCTTTCTACTTCAATGCTCATGGTGTTATCGGTCTTAATGCTGAACTGAATATATGGTTTGCAATCCAACACCCCGTTGCTGCGAGTGTACAATCTTTTCTGCAGGATCACAAATGCTTTTTTTGCATCCGGAATGCCGTATCCGATCCGATCGTCAGGGTTGTTTACCTTATTGGCCGATAATTGCAAAGCATCAATGATCCCCATATTGCTTATTTCCGGGAAAGCCTGCCACAGACATGTTGTAATGCCTGCCATGTTCGGACAAGCATAAGATGTTCCAAATCCATACGACGGTTGTCCATCACCGGTATTTGCAACAACAGCGAATACACCAACAGAAGCAACTGCAGGTTTCACCTGACCATCACTGCTTGGTCCGTAGCTGCTGAAAGACCCTGGAACCCCGGTTGTATCTACAGCTCCAACACTTAAAACACTGTCGGCATCAGCCGGTGTAATTATATAATGCCATGTACTATTGCCTTCATTTCCAGCTGCTATCACCATTAACATTCCTTTCTTTGCCGCAAGATCTGCCGCTCTTGCACTGATGGAAGTATTTCCATTCATGTCACTATAAGAATAATCGAATTGTGATGCATCAAATGAAAAATATCCAAGCGAGATAGAACATACATCCACACCAAGGCTATCAGCCCTCTCCGCACCTGCGGCAAGATTCTGTTCTTCGATAGGGTATTCGCTGCCTACATCTTCTGTCCGGAATAAATAGAATGATGTTTTCGGTGCTGTGCCAACAAAACTTCCGGGTAAATTTGCAGCGATCGTGCTCAGGCAATGCATTCCATGTGAATTGTCCTCATCCACACTTTCTTCATTGGCAACGAAATCCCAGGTTCCCAGTATTTGATTCACCCGGATACTGTCAAATGTTGGAAGCGTTTTATAGTGATAAAATCCTGCATCCAGCATCGTGAGCTGCATACCTTCACCCCGAAATCCATGGTTATGTAAAAAATCTCCGTGGTGGATCTTTACCTGTCCATTGGAACTTCCATAATTGTAATAGTCGTTAATATTCTCTGGCCTGCTTGTAATTAAAGGAAGGGTTTGAACGGAGATCGAATCCCTGGTCT
>JBDSDG010000260.1:0-17101 GCA_039920685.1 Ferruginibacter sp. | reverse complement strand
CGGCTATACGATTCATCAGGTCACCGGTACTATGCGTTTTATAAAAGGCCGTATCCAGTTTTTGATAATGGCCGAATATCTCATTCTTCTGATCAAATTCAATGTGACGGCTCATCACAATAATGGTCTGCCTCATGAGGAACATAAAAAACCCGCTAATGATCGCCAGCACGATCAGCACAATTCCAGTAAATAGGATCTGCTTGCTGAACGGGAGAGTATTGAATTTATCTATCAGCAACTGAACCAATACATCGTGGCTGGATGTTGATACTGACGGCTGTGCTATATGCGATGTTTTGATGGAATGTACAACAGTATTAACGACATATCCTGTCAGTTGCGGCGTAAGAATCCTGAAGTAATTTGTAAGTATCACAAAGAAAAAGCCGAGCAGTAACAGCCAACGATATTTCCAAAAATATTTATTAAGTGTTGATAATTGGGTCATCGGTACAAAAGTAAGAAGGTTTTGGGTTTGAGGTTTAGTAAGTTCCTAGGTCTTAGTTCATTGTTAAGTATATTCGATTTGTAGATTTTACGATAATTGCAATTCGAGTTTTGCGGCACCGGAACAAAAAGTTATAAACATCGAACCAGGAACCAGGATCTTCAAACCTTCAACTTATTGGCATGACGATTGCATTTTTATAAAAAACTAAATATGAAAAAAAGCAGTATAATATTAGGCTCGATCCTGGCAGCTGGAGTTGCCGCATACTTTGTAGCAAAAAACAGGAATAAAAGAAATAAAAAGGAATTGCCAGCCATTGCGAAGCCGCAACACCATCTTACCAATGTGTTTTCGCATGCCAAGCAAGCAGTTTCTAATTAATTAGTCACAAAAAATTTAAATGTACAGTAGAACTCTACTATGAAAGCATTTAATTAAACGGTGAGTTTAGTGTGACAATTATTAACCTTTTAGCCTAAGATACCACCATTGAAAAAAATGCCTTGATTTGCTCAATATAAGTGCATATTTTCATTCTCATGTTTAAAACGTCTCGCAGGTATTGGCTTTGCCAATTGGTTGGATGGGGAGGATGGGAATTAATAAACCTTTTCTTTGCTTACCAATTTGCCAGTGATTTTTACCTTAACCCTGAACCCAAGCGCAATCTTTTCTTTATAGCATTATTTATAGACCTTATTGTCTGCATCGGGCTTACACATATCCTTAGGCTGATTTTAAAGCGCCTTCAATGGATGAAGTTTTCCTTTGCCCGTGTGTCAAGCATGTTCATCATCAGTACCGTTTCAGTTGGATTGTTAGCTTATTATGGATCTAAATACATTGCGGAAGCATCAGGATGGTCATTTGATAAGTACAACCGCAATGAGAGAAAGGAAAAGGCCATCGCAATGGAAAAAGAAATGAACATTGCCGGAACTGCCTATTTTAACTATGAGTCAAATAATAAAGTAGACTCCATAAAATACCTGGCTTTCAGCAAAATTAAAAAAAGCACCGGCTGGTATAAGAACTCTAAGGCAGAATGGAATTATGAGGAAAGAAAGGGAATGGATTTCTGGGGAATATTGATCACATTAATCCTGATTGCACTCTGGCTACTCATATACTTGGTGTGGCATTTTATCAATAAGAACAGGAATGACCAATTAGATAAATTGCGGTTGGAAGCCACTGTAAAATCGCTTGAATTAAAAACGATCAAATCCCATATCAATCCCCATTTTATTTTCAATGCCCACAACAGCATTCGTGCACTGGTTGATGAAAATCCGGAAAGAGCCAGGCAAGCCATCACACAACTAAGCAATATTTTAAGAAGCAGCATGCAGGTTGAAAAAATGGAAACGGTTCCATTACAGCAAGAGCTTGATATTGTGAACGATTACCTGGCACTTGAACACATGCGCTTCGAGGAAAGGCTCCAGATACAAATGAAGATCGATGACAATACGCTTACGCAACCGATCCCACCAATGATGTTGCAAACTCTTGTTGAAAATGCTATCAAGCATGGCATCAGCAAGCATGTGTCCGGTGGAATTATAAAAATATCTTCCCGCTTTGATAATGGGAATCACGAGATCATCATATTGAATACGGGATCACTCAACGGCCAAAATGGGAATAATAAAGAAGGCTTTGGAATTATAAGTACTCAGCAACGCCTTAATCTTCTTTACCAGGGAAAAGCAACATTTGAAATTACCGATGTTGAAAAAAATATGGTTGAATCCAGGATCACCATGCCAATATCTAATACCTGAAAGTAAAATATATTTCATTTTCTTTGCAGCGTGGCCTTACACATTTCATCTTTAAATTCTGGAAGCAATGGAAATTGCTATTACATCGGAAACGATGACGAGGCTGTATTGATTGATGCTGGTCTCTCCTGCCGTGAAACGGAGAAGCGAATGGCCTTACTTGGTTTAAGTATGAAACTGGTGAAAGGTATATTTATTTCTCATGAACATTCTGATCATATCCGCGGACTGGAACGGTTGGCAACCAAGTATAACCTGCCTGTTATGATCACTGGAAATACATGTACACGCGGGGGTATGCGATTAAAAAAAGAACAGGTAAAAGATTTTCTTCCTTACAAGCCTGTCATGATTGGAAATATTTCTGTGACTGCGTTTCCAAAATTTCATGATGCAGCTGATCCTCATAGTTTTATGGTTAGCTACCTGGGTATTAACATTGGCGTGTTCACAGATATAGGGAAGCCATGTGAACGGCTTACAAAATATTTTGCTTTATGTCATGCAGCTTTTCTTGAAGCGAATTATGATGAAGCATTGTTGGAAAATGGCAGGTATCCGATCTATCTTAAAAACCGGATCCGTGGCGGCAATGGGCATTTATCAAATAGCCAGGCCCTGGAAGTATTTACCAGGTTCAAGCCATCTTATATGACTCACCTATTCCTATCACATTTATCGAAAGAAAATAATTCACCTGAACTTGTACATAAATTGTTTACTGCACATTCTACCGGAACTAATATCATTATTGCTTCCAGGCATGAGGCCACAGCAGTTTATACCATTGTTTCTACTGTAACTAACAGCCGTGTTAAAAAGAGAATTCCGGTATTGGTAATACGATCACAGCAATTAAGTTTATTCGAATAATAAAATAAAAAAACGCCCGGCAATTACGCCGAACGTTATTTATCCAAATTACCCCTTCAGAGGAAGCTTCGTAAGCCAGCTTAGAGATTTCCAGGCAAGATCGAAAAGCCTTTTTCAATGCTAAAGAAATCACTGATGCTGAGTATAATTATTTTCATTTTGATCGTTTAATATAGGTTTAAAAATAAAAGGTTTATTTTAATATTCAGATGTTGCTTGATAATATTGAATAATCATTTTCAACGCTGAAAAATTTCTGAAGGCTAAGTATAAATTTTTTCATTTTGATTGTTTTTCGTTGTGGAATAAAGAGCAATTTTGTTCATGTTACAGGTTGCTTGATAAAATGGAATAACCTTTTTCAACACTGAAGAATTCCTGGAGGCTTAGTATAAATTTTTTCATTTTAATTGTTTTTAAAGATTAATAATGTTCTTCTGACCCCGTGCTATCAAAATAATTTAATGAAGAGCTATTAAAAGTTTGTTAAGGAAAAAATATTTCTTTATTATCAGCCTGAGGTATGATTAATTGTCATCCTAAGCTTGTAGAAGGCGGATCGAGCGCAATTGCAGATGAGATGCCAGGCTTACTTGCGATAAAAATATTACAGGTCCTACTGGCATTCGAAGCTAAAATAATCATGAAAGTAGATAGATGGAAAGCTAATTTTGCTATATCATCCCGGGCTAGATTAAGGCGGATTCTAAGGAAATTTATCGCCAAAAAACTGTATACTGCCTTTGATCACCTGAATTACTTGGATGTAAACTTTTCTTCCTGTACTGAATGGAATTGAACATGATCTATCATTTACGGGGTTTACCACGCAAGCCTAATTTCTACAGGCGCTTGGCCTGGCAGCTTTTATGCGAAATCTTGAATCATGGGTTATTGCATAAACTGAGTCTTTAAAATTAACCTTTCCTCAAATCACTAAACGTGTATAAATAATTGCAGGTAAAAGAAGCATTGGCATAACTTTTGGATTTTCCAAATCAAATGTTTCTACAGGGGGTGGTTCATAGAAGAATCTGAGAGCATACCCATTGAACCTGATACAGGTAATGCTGGCGAAGGGAAGAAACACAAAAGGGTTTTGGCATTCGTCAAAACCCTTATTTTATATACGCTATCCTTCATATTTAAAATGTACTTTGGTATTGATAAAAAGGGATCGATGGTGTTCAAATACTTTTTTACATTTTGCTTCTATATATTCCTGGATCATTATAACGCTTTCACTCAACAGGTCCCACATTTCTTTCAATCCTTTACAACAGGAAATGGCCTAAGCAGCAATAAAATAAATGATATTGTGCAGGATGATAATGGCTTTTTATGGATAGCCACAAGTGATGGCCTCAACAGGTTTGATGGTACCGAGGTGGTTAACTATTTCCACAGGACAGACAGCAATACCATACCTCATAATTACGTTTATTGCCTGCAAAAATTACCCGGAAATTGTCTTGCTATTGGGACCCAGCAAGGGTTAAGTTTTTATGATCTATACACGGGGCGGTTTGATAATTTTTATTATTCAAAGAATAGTGAGCTTCTAGAATACAACAATATCATTGTTGGATTAGAGATCGACAGTGAAGGCAATTTGTGGGCCGCATCTAAAAATTGTGTGTATGTGTTTAATAAGGATCATTCTCTTCAGCAGGTCATTACTTCAAATTTTTCCGGCAATGATGCATTAAAAGAACGAATTGATTTTGTTGAAAGCATTTTTCCTTTGTCCGCCGGAAAAGTTTTATTAAATCTTTATAATGGCTGGAATGTTTTTGACCCGGATAAGAAAAAACTAACCGGTGTTCAGAGTGCCGGGCTCTTTACAGAAAATTTCAGATCCATTATTAAGCCACTGTCATTTTCAAAAAAGAATGAAGAAGGGTTTCCGTTTGCCCGCATATTTAAGGTTTTTGATAAATTCTTTTTAAACATAACACCAGGTACAGATAGCTTATTATTATTTGATGAGCAAGGCCGCCAGGTAAGTAGCTGTTATTTCCCATATAACGGTTACCCGTACATACTTTGGTCACAACAGGTTTCGATGATCGATTCCTCAAAACTGTTTTTTATTTTTCACAACTATGGAGCTTCGGTGATACCGGTAACATGGGAAAGATCCAGGGAAGCAAATGAATATCAATTGATCCCTGTGATTCATCAGCCCTCTTCTCTTTTATTTGAGGATTATGAGTTAAAAAAAGCCATGAAGGACAGGCAAGGCAACTGGTGGCTTGCCACAACAGAGGAAGGGCTTCGAAAAGCATCTCCCAATGATCAATATTTCCGGGGTTGGGATCTGGCAAGCGGGAAGCAGGATAAACCCGGAAAATATGAAGTTGATGCTTGCAGCAGGTTTAAAAATACACTGTGGATCTCCACTTGTGGAAATGGCTTTTATGATCTAGATATGATTACCGGAAAACACCAACAGCATTATTTTAAAAATAATAATTCCTGGGGTGACCTGGTTTGGAATATTAACCAGTTAACTGACGATACTGTATTACTTGGAACACAGGCAGGATTGTTCATCTATATTATATCGACAGATAAATATTATCATTTCCCCTGTTATCCAGGCAAGCCACCGGTGTTGGATTCAGTTCCTATAACGACACAGTTCTTTGATAGTCACGGATTGATATGGTTTGGGCTTGGTAAAGGAAACGGTATATGTTACCTGGATATTAAAAATAAAAAATTCAGGCATTATCCAGGAAGATCTCCCGAAGCTTACCCTTTGAGATATCCATTGAATATTGTTGAAGAAAACAACGGTGATCTTTGGTTTACAAATGATGCAAGCCCGTCATTGGTGCACTGGAACCGTAACTCAGATCATTTTGAAAAGGTTGATCTGCCCATTACTTCTGAACAACAAATTGGCAATTTGAATGGCATCTACCTCGCAAATGATTCTTTATTATGGCTTGGTGGTTTAACGAGTGGACTTATAAAATATAACTTACAAAAAAGATCATGTATGATTTATGGACATGAAAAGGGATTGCCAAACAGCCATATAACAAGCATTTACGGAGATTCAAGAAAAAAGTTATGGCTTGTAACACAGGCCGGACTAGTTTCTTTTGATACAAAAACGGAGATCTTTACAAATTATACTGCAAGTCAGGGTTTGCCGGTAAGGTTTCCTACCGCACATTTTTTTTATGATGAAATTGATAAAAGATTGTACAGTGGTGGCCAGGGAGGTATTTTTTATTTCTCTCCTGATAGCATTTCTAACTCCGTTGAACCACAAAAACCCCTCATTACTTCTTTATTTGTAAATGGCGCACGCTGGATATTACATTCAGATCCCATGGAATTTGACCCCAATCAAAATGACATTACTATCAATTATACATCCGTTGATCTTGAGAACGGCCCCAAGATAAAATATGCTTACCAGCTTCTTAATGAAGATACAAGCTGGGTGATGGCAGGAACTCAACGGCAAATAAATTTCAGCAGCCTGGCACCCGGCCACTATGTATTTACGGTTCGGGCTACAAATGGAAATGGATTATGGAGCAAAGAAACTACGAAACTTAAATTTTACATTCGGAAGCCATTAATGCAAACTGCATGGTTCTACCTGTTGCTGCTAGTTGCTGGTGGAAGCTTGTTTTATGCATTTTACAGGTTTAGATTTAAGCAGATGATGCGAACGGAAGAAATACGGACAGAGATCTCGAGAAATTTACATGACGAGGTGGGAGCCACTCTAACGAATATAAGTCTTGGGACACTTCTTGCCCGTAAACATTTGTCTGGTAACATTGCTGTGCAGATGCTGCTTGATCGCATATACCAGGATAGCCTTGATGTATCAGAAGCGATCAGGGAAATCGTCTGGAGTATCAATCCAAATATCGATACAGTTGGTGAAGCTTTTCCGCGTATGCTCCGCTATGCCTCTGAATTACTTGAAGCAAAAGATATACAACTTAGGGTAGACATGGAGCCGGTGATTGAACATGTAAAACTAAATATGCGTGAAAGGCTTGATCTATATCTTATTTTTAAGGAGGCCATGAATAATCTTGCCCGGCATTCCAAAGCATCACATGCCACGATTGGATTTCATTTACAAAAAAAAGTGCTGGTAATGCAGATAACAGATGATGGAATAGGTTTCGATACAGCTGCCCCGCTTTTCAACAATGGTGTAAAAAATATGAGGGAGAGAGCAAAAAAACATCATTGGAATATCCAGGTTGTGTCAAAGTACAGTGAAGGAACATCTGTTACGCTCAAGGTACAAACAGCATAATTATGCCATTGACATTGCTTTTGTAAAAACTATCTTTATAGACAACTGGCAGAACAACTTTTACTACTCGTTTATATGTCAACCCGTATTGTGATATTTGAGGATAACCAAACGCTGCGGCAATCATTAAAGATCTTGCTTGATGGAGTACCGGGATACAATGTTTGTGGGGACTATGAGAATTGCAATGATGCGGCTGCAATTGTTGATGAGCTTAACCCGGATGTTGTAATAATGGACATTGATATGCCTGAAACGGACGGCATAGAAGGATTGCATATAATAAAAGAAAAACATCCCCAGACATATATAATCATGCATACCGTATTTGAGGATGAGGACAGGTTGTTTGAGTGCCTTTGTTATGGGGCAAATGGATATATATTAAAGAACACATCGTTTGTTACGCTTCTGGAGGGAATAGACAATGTTTTACATGGAGGTGCCCCACTCTCCCCTTCTATTGCAAAAAAAGTATTACAATCCTTTAAGGCAACAAACTCCGGCAAGGTGTTGTATAATTTGTCTGACAGGGAAACAGAAGTGCTGAAATATTTGGTGAAGGGATATAGTTATAAGATGATAGCAAGTGCCTGTTTTATCAGTTTGGATACTGTACGTGGCCATATCCGGAACATTTATGCAAAGCTGCATGTAAACTGCGGACGGGAAGCAGTTGCAAAAGCACTCCGGGATAAAATTGTATAAGATTTTAAAATAGCATATTCATGCTATTGACAATGGCGTAGCACCTAAATAATTTTACAAAAAACTTTTTATGGAAAAAATAAATGCCAGCGGAGGCACATCTCCCCGCCGTAAGTTTCTACAAACGGTTGCAGCCGGAACTGCCGCACTAAGTATTGCAGGCGTGATAAGCCCTTTTCAACAGGTAAAAGCAGGGCCTCTCGCAGAAAGCAACGAACCTGGTCCCGATGAGTGGTTTAACCAGATCAAGGGAAAACATCGGATGGTATTTGATGCAACCCAGCCACATGATATGTTTCCATTTGCATGGCCAAAGGTCTTTACACTTACCAATGCAGCTACGGGCACTCCAGAAAAAGATTGCAGTGTGGTTGTGGTACTTCGGCATGCAGCTATTGGATATGCAATGGAAGACAGCCTTTGGAGTAAATATAATTTTGGTGAACTTTTTAAAGCTGATGATCACCTGACTAAAAAACCTGCAACACGGAACCCATTTTGGAAACCTACGCCAGGTGAATATAAAGTTCCTGGATTAGGCCCGGTTGCAATTGGCATCAATGAATTGCAGGAAAATGGTATATTGTTCTGTGTATGCAATATGGCACTTACAGTTTATAGTGCTATTGTTGCGGAACAAATGAAAATGGATGCAGCACAAGTGAAAGCCGAGTGGATGAAAGGTATACTTCCTGGTATTGAAGTGATGCCATCAGGGGTTTGGGCAGTTGGCCGTGCACAGGAAAAAGGTTGTGCGTACTGCTTTGCGGGTTAAGAAAAATTACTTATGGTTTTTTTGCGGTCATATTGGTGGGTCTTTTTATTAATGGTGATCGTAATTATTGCAGCCATTATTTTTATTCCATCAGATTACCAAAAATATAATACATCAGCAAATAAAGAAGGAAGGTTTGAATGGGAAATGCCGGACATCACGAAACTATCTTCAACTGAGGCTGAACTTGTCGGTTATGGAAAAGAGCTGGTAGCAAATACCGCCTATTATCTTGGGCCAAAAGGAAAAATTGCCTCCATCAGTAATGGTATGAATTGCCAAAACTGTCACCTTCAGGCTGGTACAAAATTCCTGGGGAATAATTATACCGCCGTGAATTCTACATACCCAAGGTTTCGTGCCCGGAGCGGAATGGTGGAAAATATTCATAAAAGAATTAATGATTGCCTTGAAAGAAGCCTGAATGGGCAACAGCTCGATAGCAGCAGTCTTGAAATGCAAGCAATTTCTGCCTATATCAAATGGATCGGTAGCAGTGTTCCTAAAAAAGTTATCCCGGTAGGCGCTGGTATTGCTGACCTTCCTTTTTTGGATCGGGCAACAGATACTACTAATGGCAAGGCTATTTTTTTTCAAAAATGCAGTAGATGTCATGGAACTAACGGTGAAGGGCAATTAAACATAGCTGGCACGGGATATATTTATCCGCCATTATGGGGCAAACACAGTTATAATGTATCTGCCGGTTTGTTTCGCATAAGCAGGTTTGCAGGATTTGTTAAACACAACATGCCGCAGGATGCTTCGATCCATATGGCTGATACTTTGAATAACGAGGAGGCCTGGGATGTGGCAGCATTTGTAAATTCACAACCACGACCACAGAAAAAATTTCCTCAGGATTGGCCTGATATTTCCAAAAAACCTGTGGACCATCCATTTGGCCCATATACTAACAATTTTACTGAGAGTCAACACAAGTACGGCCCCTTTCCTCCTATGAAAAAGAGTGGATCTTAAAGTTAATTAAACTACGCACCACCGGCCTTCCTGGTCATGTGAGTAGGAAAGCCCATTACTCATCTGGTATACCTGCTTTCTCGTATTAGGATCAATGTGATTTTTTTGCTCATAAACACGGATTCCATTGTTATCTCTTGTCACGTACACTAGCAATGCATTTAATGTAGGTTGGATCTCATGCAACCATTGGTCATCATTTTCTTTTACAAAGGCCTGGCTCATATATCGTTTTAGAATTTTAAACGGAAATATTGTGCCAGAGTATTTAGAGGTATCGTGATCTTTAATGATCCATTGCAACCATAGTGAATATAATTGCAATAATAATAGCCCGGGAGTCCGGGCTTTATAGCTTATACAAATAATAAGGAAAATTTCTTTGAATTCAGTTTAACCAATTCCCACCGAATAGTTCAAATTTTTCTTTACTGATCTGCTTTATATTTTGAATGGATATGGTAGCAGAAGCATCTTTTATTATATTCAAACGTACAAAATCTTTCATATCCTCTACATTGAAAGGATTGTTCAGTGTATAATATAAACAATCGTCAGTCCATTTAATTTTATCATTTTCATAATGGATCCAATGAAATGCAAAAAAGGAGTATTCCTTGTTCATGATTTGAGTTTTGGTAGAAGAAGCAGGGCAGATTAAATATACAAAAAACTTTAATATTAACCGCTTTTCTTTAAGGTACAGAATATTAATCAATAACTCCAAATATATAAAAATATTGTTCTGCTTCAGATATGTTTAAAAATATTTCAACCTGTCTTACTGTTGGGATCAGTCAGTTTCTTCGATTGAGATGAACCTTTGTGCCTTAAAAATATGGATAGGACAACAACACATAAAACCGCAAGGAATTCACTTTGCCAATTTTGAAAGGATTCAAACCACAGCCTGTTATTAGTTAAGTAAGATAACATCGATTCGCCTGGCTTACCTTTTAATAACTGTTGATGGTTATAATCTTTATGGCTTCCATACCAATGTAATAAGAACGATAACAAGAAAAGCAGGAAGAAAGAAATACTAAGCGAGTATTTGTAAAGATTGAGCAGGATACCTCCTTTTCTGACAGGGAATGGTACGTTCATATCACGTGAATTAGCTGTTCCGGTTCCGGTTCCTCTACATCCGGGTCATTGGATTCAGATGATCCTTTTTGATAAAGGAATGCAGATAATATCACGAACATCCCCATTTGTAAAAATTCACTTTCCCAATTTTCAAAAGTTGACTCAATAAAGTGGCCGGATGCCAGGTATTCGCTGATAGAAATTTTTGCAGCACGGTCTTCTTCGAGTTCCCTGTTATGTTCTTTAAAACCGGTAAAGATCTGCACCAAAAAACAACCAATAAAAATTATGAAAAGCACCAGAGACAATCCATTATTTCGCAACATTTTTTTCATATGTAAGTAAATAGCTTTTTAAAGAAATGACTTCTATTTTTTTAAGCGCAGTTTATTCAATACAGTAATACGTCTTTTTTTCCAACCTGCAATCGGTTCCGGTTCATATAATGAAATACCCTTTTTATCAACCAGCCCAAAGGCCAGGTTTAATTGCTTGCTAACCCTGATTATCTTATTATCCTTCGATCTAGCCTTTAAATGATATATTGGCTCAAAGACCTTCAGGGCAGTTTCAATTATTTGTAATTCTTTTTTAAATTCTTTTCCTTTCCGGTATAGTACCATCAGCCTGGTGTAAGCTTTTTCATTCAAGGGATTTCTCTTTAATATTTCATGGTATAGTTCAGTAGATTCAATATGAACCGGGCCTGCCTCAGTTACCTTTAAATTATGTTGCTTCCTCATTGTTATTACCTTACCCTTTTTCATGTACCTGAACCAATGTTGACTTACCATTCTATACTAATAGAATGCCATAATTTATAATATGGTATATTGTTTGTTTGATCTGGAAAATGCACGTCATCCAATCGCAGTTAACGAACTATAGTTATCATTCCTTTGTTCAAAAACAACTTAAGCTTGTACGATGGTGGATCTATAATCATGAATACACCATGGATTCTGGCAGGGCACTACCATTTACAAGTGACCAGGAAATGATCTTTATGAACTTTATGAATGATCACCCAAAAAACTTTCCAAAGCAAAAAATAGAGATATTTAATTCCTCAAACCTTGTGCTCCCTGTAATAGCGATCAAAGACCAGGACACAGATATTGAAAAGCCATGCATCCTGCTGATCAGGCAAAAGCCGCCAGATCCTGCAGCCGAAGTTTCCAGGATGGTTGATATAGTTCTTCAAAACAATGAACTACCTGTGCGTCTACCCTTCGACGTGGCTGGCGAGATAATTTTAGAGAATACCAAATAATTATTTATGTCCGTATTCAATTATTTCTTTTGGCATGCAATTCATTCATGATCTTATCTTCACAATTCCTGATAATAGGAAGTATAAAAATGGAATTTGGTCCGAAGAATTTCAACTTGCCCTAGATCTCAAAACGTTTTGTTCAGGAATAAAAAAAATGTTTATTATTGGTAACCATTGTTTTGATCTTCTTAGCATCAATTTCAGGATTCAGCAGATAAAGTACATCCAGGTGCTTCAATGAAATAGTTATGATGTAAACCGGGCTAATGAATTTTAACCAATTATTCCGGGATTGAAAATAAATATTTGCATTAAACAAACAATACCATCCGGTTGATGCAATTTATAATCCTTTATAAATGAAATTAATGGCGCGGTATGCTGCTTTATATCCCTTCATTTACAAAGTTTATTCACTCTATCATTCTTTTATTCAAGGTGTACTTAAGTGTTTTGACTTTTACGCGGCTGCTGTGCAGCCTCTTGCAGAGGCACCTGTGCAGCCTCTTGTACAGACTTTCCCCCGGTCTCTACCTCAACCTGTTTCGTTGTGACAGCGTACGAATTCGGCCTAATCTCTGACCCGTATTTTACTGCGTATACTTTGGTAAAGGAAGCCCCCAGGTAAAGAATTATCGATGAATAATATACCCAAACCAATAAAATTACAAGAGAGCCGGCTGCACCATAAGTGCTTCCCACTTTTGTTTGTGAAATATATAAAGAGATCCCAAATTTACCCGCGATGAATAATATAGCAGTCATAAATGCGCCTGACAATACATCCCGCCATTTTATTTTTGCATCGGGCAACACCTTAAAAATAACTGCAAAGATCACCATGCTTATTACAAGCGTCAATACAAGATTTAAAATATAGAATAATACAACTGCCGTATCAGGAAAAATTCGTTTCAGCCTTTCACTTAATCCTTCAATGGCTCCGGTTATACCAAGAGAAATAAGTAAAATAAATGACAAGCTTACTATAACTGAAAATGACAGGAAACGATTTTGAAGCATTTTTAACCATCCGCGTTTAGGCTTGGCCTTTAGTCCCCACAATCCATTTATGGAATCCTGTATCTCCGCAAACACAGTTGTGGCACCAATAAGTAAAGTTATAATGCTGATAACAGCTGCGATGCTAGTGGTGTTGGATATAGAAGCCTTTGTTATGATCTCTTGTAATTGAGCTGCAGTATCATTTCCCAGGAACCCTTGCAATACGGAATATATTTTTCCTGTTGCCGCTTCTTTTCCAAGCAGAAGCCCTGCAAGGGAAATGATCACCACTAAAAGAGGAGCCATTGAAAAGACTGTATAGTATGCCAGTGACCCGCTAAGCTTTGTGACATTATGTTCCTTGGATTCCTTAACTGTTTCCTTCAATAATGCCCATATATCTCTTAAAGAAAATTTTTTACTCATATCAATTATTTTTCGATTAATACATATATTACAATATTATTCCTGACAATAGTGATACCACAAACGCCGTACAACTGTTCATGACTTGTTACATGATTCATACAGCACTTAAAAATTGAAATGCCATAGGTAAGAGCAGTAGTAGCGCAGGACAGTTCACCTTCCTGGGTCCAGCTCTTCTGGCTCTGCTTTGGAGAACAACGATTGGAACTTATTATATAACTTGCCACAAGAAGAGGCGGCGCCTTGCTCTCTGTAACTGAGCCGACACCACCTCTTCTGCTAGCTAAAAAAACTTTGACACAGTTTAATTACACACCCTTAAAGACTGATAGACCTTTGAAAGTTCGGCTTTTTCTACAACTAAGAACTTTTTACTAACGGCCGGGCCTACTCTTCTTCCTCCGGTTTTTCATTTGCCCAGTAATATAAAGTGCCTTCATGTTCAGCTCTAAAGGTGCGGCACCTTCAATTTTTTCTTTTGCAGGTGAAGCGTTTTGCAAAGTAGAAGAACTTTTCGTTTCCGTAGTTTGTTTACCGGTGGATCTTTAAGTAGTTTCATTATTGCAAATTTTTAAAGCTGACCCGTCCACTAATAAATTACTTGCAGTAGAATTCTTATTTGTTATACGTAAAGGAAGATTGTTTATAAAATTTACGCGTCAATAAATGTTTGGATGCTTGCATCGTTTCCAGTAATTAACAACTGCACCGATATCATCCATTATCTCTTCATAACTTACACCTTTCTCAAAAAAACCCTGGACGGTCATCCCTGTATATGCCTTATCTATGGATGCCTGGTCGGCTGATGTAGAATAAAATATAAATGGTATACTTTTTCTTCTCAAATCAATATCATCATCGATCTTCTGTTTGAATTCCAGGCCATTTTCTCCAGGCAGATTCACATCGCAAAAGATCAGAAAAGGACGGCTGCTGGTTTCCTTTAAAAAAGCAAAGGCCTTTGTGGTATCTGAGAATGCAAGCAGTTCGTTCTTTACACGCAATTCGTGTAATACCTTTGATAGTATTTCAATATCGTCATTATCATCCTCAATTATAATGATCGGTCCGGATTTCGCCATTTCAATTTTTTTTATTAAATATCCTAAAATCCATACAAATTTCGTGAAGTAAAGTCATAATTGACACCTTCCAGGCTCAATTGCCCGATATAATGATAAAGAGCAGCATCAAGCGATTGCATTAATCTTCCTATACAGCTCATTCCACTCCCCCCAAATTTCAACCTGCGCTGATTTCGGTACCATATGATCTTTTTTATTAGGCACTCTCAGGCCTTGTCATTCACACTTGTCATGGAAGATCGCTCACATTTTCCTGCTGATCGCTTGTGCTGAATCAAGGTGTTTTTGCAATACCGGTAGAGTCTTTTTTGCAAATCCTTTGATCCCATCATTCTTCAAGCTTGTTGAGGCTTTCTTGAATTCACCGATATCTTTTTTATGGTCAGTCACCATCATGCTGATATATGCCTTGTCGAAATCTGCACCTGTTTTATTCTTCATCATATCTATATGATGCAGATGCTCTGGAAGCATAGATGAAGGCATAGACATATTGCTTGCTGAAGCCATGCTTTTTAATTCATTGGAAGCCGCAGTATGATCATTTACGATCATTGCTGCAAAATCCTTGACACGCTGACTGTTTGCTTTTTGTTTTGCCAAGTTACCTAACTCGATCTCCATCATTCCGCCGGAGAATGCCTTTGTTACAAAAGTGGACGTTTCAGCATCAAGGATCATATTACCCATTTTACCGCTGGTATTGTTATTTGCTTTATCAGTTCCCATGCTACCACTGGTATTATTGTTATTCATGTTATTGTTCATGGTATCATGGGGACCAGTTCCGTCACTTCCTACAGCCGTTGAATTGTCCGACACTGTCGTTGTCATATCCGAAGTAGTAGTTGAGCTTTCTCCATCGTTATTACATGAACAAATGATAATTATGCTACTTGTGCATACAAAAAAAATCTTTTTCATTTTTCTAAGTTTTAGATTATTAAAGCTTATGACATAGCAAATGATAAGCCACCTGATACCATAGCATTTAAGGTAATACCCGTTTTAGAGTTTTTTTCCGATGATCATCACAAATTTCAATCGAAAATTATTTTCGTGTGGTCAAATTTACACAACTGTTATATGTTTTAGGTCCATTTAAATTCAGTGTTGCTTTTGCACTATAATGATTTTCGCCAACATGTTCGTCCTGCTAAACAATGGTATAGAGACAACGATACGGGGCACGGTGGGTAAGTATGACTATTCCGTCCAAAAAAAACAAGCAGGTGATGTCGTGCCTGCATTTGATACAGTAGATGATTAATTCAATTCCTCAAAGCCATCAAAAACACCCCAAAACAGCTATCGTTTATGAATACCCGAAGGCTGAGGGTGATCCGTATTATCCCATTCCCAGGCCGGACAATGCCGCTTTGTACAAGCGATACCAGCTACTGGCCGATGATATGACAAATACATTTTTCACTGGGTAGTTGCGCAATCCCTTTCTTTATTTAAAAAGATAATTTAAAGAAATCATGAAACTACTGCTAATGGTCAAAAAGTAAAACACCTGTATTCATAGTTATTAATTAACAAGATTTAGAAAGCTGTATCCCGTATACAGCTTTCTAATTATTATATTTCTTAACTATATGAAAAAGACCGCAGCCATGCTGAAGTCTTTACAGGCAAATCATTATGAACAAAATAATGAAATGCGTTTTTCAAAATATCCTTCCTGAATCTTCTTAATCTTCTTCTTCCTTATCCTCATCTTACTCACCTTCTTCATTTGCAGCCTCTACATTGATCGTTGATTCTGCAACCTGGGTGAGTAACTGATCTGCTTCTTTTTCTTCATCCAGGGTCTGCTGAAGCAGGTTCGCGGCTTCTGTTTCTCCGAGTGTTCTCGCAAAAGAAGCAAGTGTACCATATGAAGCCATTTCATAATGTTCTATCTTTTGGCTTGCTGCAATGATGCCTGCATCTCTTACAACACCTTTTTCAGTATCCTGCATGATCTCTTCACCTTCTTTGATCAGACCAACCATTGCTTCGCATTTTTTAGACTTTGGAGATTTTCCAATTACAGAGAATACTTCTTCAACCCTTGAAACTTGCTTTTCCGTAACTGCAATGTGCTCTTCTATGGCTGTGCGCAATTGTTGAGAGGTGGCATTTTTAGCCATTTTGCTCATTGCTTTCAGCAATGCTTTTTCGGCCCAGTAAATATCTTTCAATTGGTCTTCAAACAACTTACTTAATCCGGAAGCCGTATCAGAATTTGATTTCATTCCCTGGCTTTTTGTTCCTGTTTTTGAAGAAGATCCGTTTGATGATCCGTTAAACGATCCATTTGATCTTTTCGCACCATTTCCATTAGAGCC
>JBDSDG010000259.1:0-11521 GCA_039920685.1 Ferruginibacter sp. | reverse complement strand
ACCAGTAATTATGGACTGCACACATTCTTTGCAGCAACCAAACCAGGAAGGAGGAATTACCGGTGGAAATCCCGGGTTGATTGAAACGATCGCGAAGGCCGCTATTGCAACAGGAGCTGATGGCTTGTTCATAGAAACCCATCCAAACCCGGCAACTGCAAAAAGTGACGGTGCAAATATGCTAAAACTAGATCTACTAGAACCTTTATTGGAAAAATTGGTAAAACTGAGGACTGCTGTTTTATAGGTAGATGACATCTTGGGGTAGATGACATCTTGGGGTAGATGACATCTCGGGGTAGATGACATCTATTCCACTGTACAAGAGTGAAACACTGTATTAATGCTGGCCTAATTAAAAAACCGTTTTAGAAAAGAAAACTACCAATAACGAAGCGGATTTCTGCGGGCATTCAGGATATACCTTTTCACATTCATCCAAAATGCTACAAAAAGATAAACAATTACAGGTGAACCCATTGTGAGGAATGATATGTAAATAAAATATTTACGGATAACAGAAGTTGCTATTCCCATTTTTTCGCCAATGGCAGCACATACACCGAAAACATGCCATTCAATAAAATGTTTAAACCGATTCATACTGCTAAATTACTGAGTTTATTCAGTTAAAACAAGCCCTTTAAATACTCCTATACTTTCAGTAAATTTGCAAAAATTCCAATTCGGAGATTGAGGTATTTAAAAATTGCTAAGTACATAAGAATCAGGATGAACCATAACGTCCTTTTTCTCCAAATTGATCAGTTCTCACAACCAAACCAGACATATGGCATTTGATATTGAAATGATCACGAAAGTTTATGCAAATTTCAGCGACCGCATTGAAGCTGCGCGAAAACTTACACAAAGAAATCTCACACTCACAGAAAAGATTTTATATACTCACCTTTGGAAAGGCAATGATCCAAAAAAACCTTTCACAAGGGGAAATGATTATGTCGATTTTGCCCCTGATAGAGTTGCTATGCAGGATGCCACTGCTCAAATGGCGCTGTTACAATTCATGCAAAGTGGCAGGGATAAAGTTGCTGTTCCCTCAACAGTTCATTGTGATCACCTCATTGAAGCTAAGGTTAACAGCAAAACGGATCTTGACAGAGCAGTGCATGAAAGCAGTGAAGTTTATAATTTCCTTGCCTCTGTTTCTGAAAAATATGGTATTGGATTTTGGAAACCTGGTGCTGGTATAATTCACCAGGTCGTATTGGAAAATTATGCATTTCCAGGTGGACTTATGATTGGAACTGACAGTCATACAGTAAATGCAGGCGGACTTGGAATGATTGCCATTGGTGTTGGCGGCGCCGATGCGTGTGATGTGATGGCCGGACTTGCATGGGAACTAAAAATGCCCAAGATCATTGGTATAAAACTTACAGGTAAATTAAATGGCTGGACTGCTCCGAAGGATGTGATCTTAAAGGTTGCTGGCTTACTAACGGTTAAGGGTGGCACCGGGGCTATCCTCGAATATTTCGGGGAAGGCGCAAAAAGCATGAGCTGTACCGGTAAAGCAACGATCTGTAATATGGGTGCTGAGGTTGGCGCTACTACATCTACTTTTGGATACGACGAAAGTATGAGCCGTTACTTAAAAGCTACCGGCCGGCAAAAAATAGCGGCGATCGCTGACCAGATCTCGCAACATCTAACCGGTGATGATGAAGTTTATGCAAATCCAACCGATTATTTTGACCAGGTAATAGAAATAGACCTGGATACACTTGAGCCACATTTGAATGGTCCTTTTACTCCGGATCTTGCAACACCGATCTCAAAAATGAAAGAGGCCGCTGCAGTAAATAACTGGCCAACTAAGATCGAGGTCGGATTGATCGGCAGTTGTACAAACTCTTCTTACGAGGATATAAGCCGTGCGGTTAGCCTGGCAAAGCAGGTAAATGCAAAGGGATTAAAACTAAATTCCGAGTTTACGATTACCCCTGGCAGTGAGCAAGTTCGTTTTACGGTGGAAAGAGATGGATATCTCGATATATTTAATAAGATCGGGGCCACTGTTTTTGCAAATGTCTGCGGACCATGTATTGGTATGTGGGCCCGTGTGGGTGCAGAAAAAAAGGAAAGGAATACTATCGTTCATTCCTTCAATAGGAACTTTGCCAAGCGTGCCGATGGCAATCCTAATACAATGGCATTCGTGGGCTCACCAGAGCTTGTTACAGCATTGGCGATTGCAGGAACCCTGAACTTCAATCCACTTACAGATACTCTTACAAACGATAAAGGGGAACAGGTTATGCTTGATCCTCCAACAGGTTTCGAGCTTCCTCCTCGAGGATTTGCTGTTGACGATCCGGGCTTCCAGGCTCCTTCTGCTGATGGAAGTATGGTACAGGTAAAAGTTTCACCTGATAGTAAACGATTGCAAATACTGGAGCCGTTCCCGGCATGGGAAGGTGATGACCTTAAAGGATTGAGGCTGCTGATCAAGGCCAAAGGAAAATGCACAACTGATCATATTTCGATGGCAGGCCCATGGCTCAAATTCCGCGGACACCTGGATAATATCAGCAACAATATGCTCATCGGTGCGGTAAATTATTTTAATGAAAAAACCGACCTGGTGAAGAACCAGCTGAATGGCCAGTATGACACTGTACCAAATACACAACGGTATTACAAAGCCGCAGGAGTCGGAACCATTGTAGTAGGAGATGAAAATTATGGAGAAGGATCTTCACGTGAACACGCTGCCATGGAACCACGTCACCTGGGTGTGCGTGCTGTACTGGTAAAATCATTTGCACGTATTCATGAGACCAACCTGAAGAAGCAAGGAATGCTTGCCCTCACTTTCGTTAATAAAGATGACTATGATAAGATACACGAGGATGACATCATTGATATTATCAGGCTTAAAACCTTTGCTCCAAACAAAAGACTAAAGATCGTTCTCAGGCATAAGGACGGCACGAAGCATGAGATCATGGTCAATCATACTTACAATAAGCAACAGATAGAGTGGTTCAAAGCCGGTGCAGCATTGAATATTATCAGGAGGGAGTTTGAGAACAGGAAGATGGCAATTTAAACTTTCTAAATATCGAATTTTGAAAGCTTATTTTGAATGTTGAATTTTAAATTTCAAATTAAGTGTAATTACAAATTTTTGAGGCAATTGTAAATAAATGACGAAGGTTTTCATTCAACATTCATAATTTAAAATTATTGCACTTCGAACCATACTTTCTTAGAATTGTTCCAGGTTCCGTTATAGTTGATCGTTAACTCTTCTCCCTTACGTATAGTCCTTACCGTTTTTATGGAAATCGATTCTGCATCGTAATCCATGAAATATTCGCAGTTACTCTTATAACTGTGGTTGTAGATCGATACGATCCCAAGTGCCATGCAACATTTATCCTTGAGCTTTCCCCATTCAAAAATATAATCGTGTAGTAATGTCTGATCAAGTAGTTCCCGGTCATTTTTCGTCATTACGATCACCGGGGCGATTTCGATCACAGTATTTGCAGGAATCTTTTCTTTCGTAAAAACTGCCTTACCCTTCTTTGCGATTACATCGATATACAAATATGCCTTGATCATTAGGTTCTCTTATGTCTAAAAGTTATCAAAAGCAAAATACTGATTTGTTTGAAGCTTTCTCTGCTTGTTTCGCATTTGAAAGATCTGCAGATTGGCAAACCCCCAACCAGGAAGTAGAATCCATGCCTGTTAGAATTATTAAGTTAAATTGCACCTCCCGATTATATCAAAGAAAAGGAATTTTGAATTATGTCTTTAGAGATCGATGAAATATCGCTGCAGCAACAGTTTGAAGAGATCATTGCATCTGAAGACAAACTGGCTATCCAGGAATTCCTGAATAACCAGAACATCAGTGATGTAGCAGCGCTTATTGATGAAAATGAAGAATTTGAAACGCAGATCATCGCTCATCTTTCGATACACCGGGCGGCGGGAGTATTTAAGATCCTTGACATCAATGCTCAAAAAAGGATCATCAAAAACCTGCCTGCCTTTAAATCTGCCGAATTATTAAATGAGCTTCCTCCCGACGACCGGGTTTCCTTCCTGGAAGAATTACCAACCGGTACAGTCCGTGAATTGATAAAGACACTTGATCCGGAAGAGAGAAAGATTACGCTGGAATTATTGGGTTATCCTGAAAACAGCGTTGGTCGTTTGATGACCCCCGATTATGTATATGTCTTTGAATACAATTCTGTGAAAGAAGTTCTAGATACGATCCGCCGGTTTGGAAAGAATACAGAAACGATCGACGTTATCTATGTGATCAATACCAGGGGTGAACTGCTGGATGATATCAGGATAAAAGATATCATTATGGCACAACCTGAGGTGAAAGTAGACCAGATCATGGACGGCCGGTTCATATCATTGAATGTAAATGATGACCAGGAACTTGCTTCTGAAGCTTTTAAAATGAATAATCGTGTAGCCCTGCCTGTTACCGATGATCATAATATATTATTAGGCATTGTCACGATTGATGACGTATTGTGGGTAGCACATGAGGAATTTAGCGAAGACATACAAAAGATCGGTGGTACAGAAGCGCTTGATGAACCTTACCTCGACATTGGGATCTTAAAGCTGGTGAAAAAAAGAGCCGGCTGGCTTGTCCTGCTTTTTTTAGGTGAGATGCTGACCGCTACTGCAATGCAATTTTTTCAGAAAGAGATCGAGACCGCCACCGTTCTTGCATTGTTCATTCCCCTGATCATGAGTAGCGGCGGCAACAGTGGTTCACAGGCATCCACCTTGATCATCCAGGCAATGGCACTCGGAGAACTTACCATTACTGATTGGTGGAAGGTCATGCGTCGTGAACTCATTTCTGGCTTTTTATTAGGAGTCATACTCGGGAGCATCGGATTCCTTCGCATATTGCTGTGGCAAAATCTTCACATATTTGATTATGGAATTTACTGGCAACCGGTAGCCATGACCATTTTCTTTTCATTAATGGGAATTGTGCTTTGGGGAAGCCTGATGGGGTCTATGCTACCTATAATTCTAAAGAGATTAAAACTTGACCCTGCAGCTTCTTCTGCACCTTTCGTTGCTACACTTGTAGACGTGACGGGAATTGTTATTTACTTTTCTGTCGCGTATTTTTTTCTGAAAGGAATTTTATTGTAAGGGCTTCATCGCCGGTGAAGAATTTTCCGTAGCAGATGATTTGCCATATTTTACTTTTACAACAGTGGTTTTATGGTTTTTATAACCTACAATATAAAGATTGTCGTATTCATTATCAGGAATGAGATCCATTGCCAGGTCTGCACCTAATCTTTTTATGATCGCAGGAATTGTATTGCTATGTCCGATAACCAGAACATTTTTATGTTTTCCGGAATTCGCTATTACTTTTTCTAAAACCGTTTCACCAGTAAGATCCGCCAAGTATCTTACCGTATCAACTTGCTGGTAAATGAGTAATGAATCGCCTGTCAATTTTGTCCTTCTAAATTGGCTGAAATATATCCCATCAATACTTTTATTTTTAAGAAACCTGTAAAGATCTCCGGCTCGCTCATAGCCCAACATGGATAAAACTGGATCGTTACCGGTATCCTTCTCCGCATGCCTGACCAGGTAAAAGGTTATTCCTTCTAGTGATCGATCAGGCACTTGTGCATTTGTTCCATGACTAGAAAAAACGCTGAAAAGTAGCAGGAGGATAATTGTTTTCATAACAATATAAATTTTCGTAGAAAAGATAAGTCATATTCAGAAGTTATATGTCTTAACAACTGTAAACGTTGCAATGAGCATTATTTTCAATAATATTGTGGACTCAAAATTTACTCTAAAGCAATTTATTATATATGTGTGGAATTGTAGGTTACACCGGTCCAAAAGAAGCTTACCCTATAATCATAACGGGGTTAAAACGGCTGGAGTACCGTGGCTACGACAGCACAGGTGTAGCGTTGCTTAATAGTGGTTTAAAGGTTTATAAAAAGAAAGGGCGTGTGGCAGAATTGGAGCAGGCGATCGTTGGAAAGGACCTCCATGCGAATATCGGCATTGGTCATACAAGATGGGCAACACACGGTGAGCCAAGTGACCTTAATGCGCATCCACATACAAGTGCGAGTGGAAAACTTGCCATGATCCACAATGGTATCATCGAGAATTATGCCCAGATAAAAAAAGAACTCGTCAACAAAGGTTATTCTTTTACCAGTGAGACCGACACAGAAGTTCTCTTAAATTTTATTGAAGACATCAAACAGAATAACAATTGCGACCTTGAAGAGGCAGTTCGTGTTGCTTTGAAAAGGATCACGGGTGCTTATTGCATATTACTTATCGACCAGGATAATCCTCATACAATAATTGCTGCCCGCAAGGGAAGTCCGCTGGTAATAGGTGTTGGCAAGGGAGAGCACTTTCTGGGCAGTGATGCCAGTCCGATGCTTGAATACACAAAAGAAGTTGTTTATGTGAATGATTATGAGCTTGCCATCGTAAAACCCGACGAGCTTATCCTTAAGAATCTTGGAAATGAAAAAATAACTCCATTTATTACTAAACTTGATATGGAGCTTGCTGCAATTGAGAAAGGCGGCTATGATCATTTCATGCTGAAGGAAATATTTGAACAGCCAAGTACTATTCATGATTGCCTTCGTGGAAGATTAGACGCAGCTGCGGGAACTATTACCATGAGTGGCGTAGAAATTAATATTGAGCATTTCAAGAAAGCCAGCAGGATCATTATTATAGCATGTGGTACAAGCTGGCATGCAGCGTTGCTCGCAGAATATATTATTGAAGAGCTTTGCAGGATCCCTGTGGAAGTAGAATACGCGTCCGAATTCAGGTATCGCAACCCAATCATAAACAAAGGGGACATAATCATTGCCGTTAGCCAGAGTGGCGAAACTGCCGATACCCTGGTCGCAATTGAACGTGCAAAAGAGCATGGAGCGATTATATTCGGTATCGTAAATGTTGTAGGATCTTCTATAGCAAGGTTGAGTGATGGAGGTGCATACACGCATGCCGGCCCGGAAATTGGCGTTGCGAGCACCAAAGCCTTTACCGGACAACTTGCCGTGATCATCATGATGGCTTTAAAGATCGCTAAAGAAAAAGGAACCATTTCTGATATCCGCTATTCTGAATTGTTGTTTGAGCTTGAGCAGGTTCCTGAAAAAGTTGAAGTTGTTTTAAAAAATGCAGAACATATCAGAGAGATCGCAGAGAAATATAAAGGCTCCGCGGACGCATTGTTTTTAGGACGTGGTTATAATTTCCCCATAGCATTGGAAGGAGCTTTAAAATTAAAGGAGATCTCATACATTCACGCGGAAGGATATCCTGCCGCTGAAATGAAACATGGTCCTATTGCACTTGTAACGGATACCTTACCGGTGATCTTTGTGGCCACAAAAGATTCTTACCACGAGAAGATCATAAGTAATATCCAGGAGATAAAAGCCCGTCGGGGAAAAGTAATTGCAATTATAACACAGGGAGACGAAGTTATTCCAACACTTGCAGATGAAGTATTCTTCGTTCCTTCTGCAGATGAGATCATTGCCCCAATATTAAGTACGATCCCATTGCAATTGCTAAGTTATTATGTTGGTATTGCAAAGGGAGTTGACGTAGACAAACCACGGAACCTGGCAAAAAGTGTGACTGTAGAATAGATTCTTTGCTAAACTTAAAAAATAAAAATAATTGAAGTTTTTTACGAATAGACAGCGACAATAACAAAATGGATTATAAGCATGCAGGGTGATTGTATTTATTTAAACATTCACTAATAATTTTACATTTTAAAACTAAGTGCTTCGCCGCGGCGAGGACATGGGTATGAACATCATTCAAACACACCCGGTTGAAAATCTCGGCTATAACTTTATAGAAAAAAAATACATTCCGAAAGGAAAAGATGAATATTACCTGCGTAATATTCAGAATCTCAGCAACGATGTGTACCGCTCTCTTACAACATTAGAAATAGATACACTGGTCCATAACAGGAATACCTCCGACAATTGGAATATGATCCTGGTTGCAAACAAATTCAATGCAAATCTGGTAAGAAATTGCAAATTCTTTGGTCTTGTCCGCATCGGCAGCCTGGAGCCTTTATACCATGAATTTCATAACCTTAGAATGGCGGTGGGCTTATACAACAGCACGATCATCAGTTGCGATCTCGGAGATAATGTTTGCATTGACAATGTTAATTACATGAGCCATTATATTCTTTCTAAGGATGTGATGATAGCAAATGTGAATGAACTTGCTGCCACCGATATCTCAAAATTTGGAAATGGTATCCTGAAAGAAGGTGAATCCGAAAATATAAGAACATGGGTTGAAGTCTGCAATGAAAATGGTGGCCGTAGAATTATTCCATTCAATGGAATGCTTGCGGGCGATGCATACTTGTGGAGCAAATACAGGGATGATGAAGCACTTCTTGAGAAATTTAAGCTCTTTACCGAAAAGAAATTTGATAAGCAACGGGGTTATTATGGTAAGATCGGTGAGCGAACGGTCATTAAGAATTGCAGGATTTTAAAAGATGTATGGATCGGCTCGGATGCCTATATAAAAGGTGCCAATAAATTAAAAAACCTTACGATCAATAGCGATAGTGAGCGTCGTTCACAGATTGGTGAAGGCTGTGAACTGGTTAACGGGATCATTGGCTATGGCTGCAGGATATTCTATGGCGTAAAAGCCGTAAGGTTCGTACTGGCATCTCATTCTCAATTAAAATACGGTGCCCGGCTTATTAACTCATACCTGGGAAATAATTCTACTATTTCTTGTTGCGAAGTATTGAACTCATTGATCTTTCCATCTCATGAACAACATCATAATAATTCATTCTTGTGTGCGTCTATCATCATGGGACAAAGTAATATTGCAGCCGGTGCAACTATTGGCAGCAATCATAACAGTCGCAGTGCAGATGGTGAAATCGTAGCTGGCAGAGGCTTCTGGCCCGGCTTATGTGTTAGCCTAAAACACAATTGCAAATTCGCATCCTTCACGATCCTGTCTAAATCTGATTATCCTGCGGAGTTAAATATTCCTGTTCCATTTTGTCTTGTCAGCAATGATGTAACTAATAACAGGCTGGTTGTAATGCCGGCATATTGGTTCATGTATAATATGTATGCCTTATCACGCAATGCATGGAAATACAAGGACCGGGATAAGCGCACAGAAAAGATCCAGCTTATTGAGTATGATTTTTTGGCGCCCGATACGATCAATGAGATATTCAGCGGTCTACAGTTCTTCAAGACCTTGCATACCAATGAAAAAGGAGAAGCAGTAGTAACCGGATGGGAAAACACGCATCGTACAACCGTTATCACTAAGATCCCACAGGCAACTAAAGTATTTGAACAACTGGTACAATTCTATGCATGCACCGAATTGCTGGCTCATATCAGGAAGAATAAATACAGTGCATTCGATGCGTTTAAGAAATCTTTATCTGCAAAGATATCAAGAAGTGAATGGCTGAATATTGGCGGACAATTGATCATGAAAACAGAAGTGGAAAAATTAAAAAGCTCCGTTAAGTCAGGCAAAATAAAAACGTGGGATGAGATTCACCAGTTCTATAAGGATCGTGGAAATGATTATGAAAGAGATAAGCTACAGCATGCATATACAAGCCTGCTGGAAATTTTGAACATAACGTCCAAGCAATTCACTCCGGGCGTTTTCAAGGATGTGTTGACAGAAATGGTGCACACAAAACAATGGATGAGCAAATGTATCTATGATGCGAGGGCAAAAGACTATAAAAACCCTTACAGAAAAATGATCTACCAGACAAATGCTGAAATGACAGAAGTATTGGGGCGTATCGAAGACAATACTTTTGTGCAAGGACAGTTGGCAGAATTCGAATCTCTAAAAAAATCTGTCAAGGCAGTGATCAAAAGATTAAAGATCTGATCTATTTTATCCGCAAAGGCGCAAAGAGCTTAACTGAAATGTTTCTATTTTTATTTCCATTCAATTTTGCGCCTCCGTGTCTTTTCGGTTAAAAAAATAACTTATTGCAAGTTCATATCCTGCCAACCCTAAACCACTTACAACTGCAAGCGATTTACCGGATACGTGCGATATTCTTCTGAATTCTTCTCTTCCAAAAATATTTGAAATGTGTACTTCAATTACAGGTGTAGTAATAGCTGCAACTGCATCCCCTATCGCTACTGACGTATGGGTATAACCGCCCGGGTTTAAAATGATACCATCATGATCAAAGCCAATTCGCTGTAATTCATTTATCAATTCACCTTCTACATTGCTTTGGAAATAACTGACCTCTACACCGGGAAAGGAATTCCTGATTTTCTGCAGGTAAGTTTCGAAAGATTCATTGCCGTAAATATCTGTTTCTCTTTTGCCGAGGAGGTTGAGGTTGGGGCCGTTGATGATCGCTATTCTCATGGCACGAAAGTATAACACGAATTCTTAAAACACGAATTACACGAATGTTTCCTCACATATATGTTGTGTAAAATTTATAGCAGGAATTTTTAAAACACGAATTACACTTATTTATTCAATCAAAAAATCCGTGTAAATCCATTTAATCCGTGTCATCCGTGTATCTATTAGCCCCAGCCAACCAGAAGTCTCTACATAAAATTACAGGAATAAAAAATCCGTTTTATCCGTGTATCTATTAGCTGCGAAGCAGTGAAATGAAGTCGTCAAATAAATACCTGCTGTCATGCGGCCCTGGTGTAGCTTCAGGATGGTATTGAACAGAGAATGCTTTTTTATTTTTTATCCGTATTCCCTCAATGCTGTTATCATTCAGGTTAACATGTGTGATCTCAATGTTATTATTCGCCCTTACTGCTTCAGGATCTACACCAAAACCATGATTTTGTGTAGTGATCTCACTTTTGCCGGTAATAATGTTTTTTACGGGGTGATTTAACCCACGATGCCCATGATGCATTTTAAATGTAGGCACATCATTGGCAAGGGCCAGCAATTGATGACCAAGGCAAATACCAAAAAAAGGTTTGCCGGTAGCTAGTATCTCCTTTATGGTAGCAATGGCGTAATCCATTGGTGCAGGATCTCCGGGACCATTACTAATGAAATAGCCGGAAGGATTAAATTTCTCTACTTCTTTAAAGGAAGTTTTTGCAGGAAAAACTTTTACATAAGCGCCACGTTCAACCAGGCAATTCAATATGTTTTTCTTTACTCCATAATCCATTACAGCAATTCTTAAAGTACTTGCTTCATCTCCCAAAAAATATTCTTCTTTGGTACTCACTACAGAAGCCAGCTCCAGGCCATCCATAGAAGGCACTTTACCGAGCTGCTGTTTTAAGGTATCAATATCCAATGTATCTGATGAGATAACACAATTCATGGCGCCTTGTTTGCGTATATGCGCTACCAATGCCCTTGTATCAATACCGTCAATAGCTACGATCTTTTGTGCTTCAAAATAATCCTGTAA
>JBDSDG010000258.1:0-12821 GCA_039920685.1 Ferruginibacter sp. | reverse complement strand
CAAGCGAACCAGATAGTACATACTGGTGGTATTGATCATTCCATTTTCCAAGGCGGTTTGTATCAACATCCTGGTCGGCATAATTTACCTGGATAGCGTTAACTGCGGATATATTTCCAAGATCTGTTTGTATCCATTCTCCTTTACCGGATGATGCAGCACTCCAATATGTCTTAATACTTTCATCAACTGCATTGTTGGGAAAGTAACTACCTAGAGTAGACGAAACTGTAACAGGTTTTTTATAATTTAATAACATCCAACCCGTGAATGTAGACCGCACGCCTGTTGTTCCGGGCATTGAGGTCACACGAAGCGGATAATCTCCAAAAGCAGTATTGCAATACATCACATCCTCTTTATCAAACCCTGCCGGCCATAATGCGATCCTCCTTTCAAAGGTATTTTTTACACAAACAATACTTGTTGAAACGTGCCACCAATTGTTATCCTTGTCCCGGAAAGTAGAGCCATGCCCGGCTCCACGCGAAAATCCACCGGGTTTGTAACTCAAGGGGTCCGATTGTGGCGTAAATGGCCCGAGAGGCTCTTCACCTACAATAACTCCATCTGCATAACCACTGAACTCTGTACCCGGGGCGCCATATTGCAAATAATATTTCCCATTATGTTTGGTCATGTAAGCGCCTTCAATGAATGGATCAAGGAATGTATTGTCCATATGTTCACCAAACCTTTGCCAACCATACCGCTCCGATTCCAGCAAGTACATTTCTTTCCTCGTTCCGATCGGTTGAAAGGTTTTACGATCAAGTTCTACTCCATAAACAGGATACCGGTTGCTGCTTCCATTATACATATAAAGGCGCCCGTCATCATCTGTAAAGAATGCAGGATCCCATCCACCGATATCAAATGAATCAACCAACGGCTTCCATTGATTTGCTTTGGGATCTGTGGTCATCCATATCGTAAACTTGCTGGTATAGGTTGATCCGAATACTATCATAGTATCTCCCACTATACCTACAGCCGGTGCACACAATTCATCATAGCCTTCATTCCATGGCCGAAGAAATTTACGCGAGATATAATTCCACTTGATCATATCTTCACTCCACCAGTAACCCCATTGGTTAGTAGAAAATAAATAATAGGTTCCCTTATAATTCACAATAACAGGATCAGCGGTAGCCCTGTGCTTTCCCCATTGCGTAAATCCGGGGATTGGCGTATAACCATAATCAATATTCAGCGGGTTGCAATATGTTCCCGGTTGTGCATAGGAGTATGAAGCACACAACAAAAAGACGATCATCAAATAATACCTGGACATGACTGGTTATTTGTAATTCAATATTAACAGCTTTGGATAAATTATTTTACTACTGCTCTTTCCTTCATCCATGGACTGGTAAAATTTAATTTTTTTAGTGACTGTTGAATTTCGGGGCAACTCATAAATAATTTCCACAATAGTCCGGAACGGTAATTTTCAATCATTACAATAATAGGGCCCTGGTCGATGGCCAAATGACTCTTCGCATACCAGTTCTTTGTTTCATTGAAACCATCAACAAATCCATATTCACTCCATATCTTATCGCCCAGGTCATAATAGAAGTGCTTTAATGCTTTCATAGATTTATCGGGTGTGTAGGGAAATGCAGACAATGCTGCAGTAGGTGCAATGGTGCCCCCATCATTTGCAGGTGAATAGGCATCATATCCATCATCGTAGGTATCACCGGCTGTAAGGCCCCAGCAATTCTGTCCATATCCTTTAAACTCTTTTGGATTATCCACGCAATAGGAATAGTTGATCAGTGTATGATTTTGATTCTGCTTCCAGTAATCCGCATATTGGTCTTTTAAGCCACGAGGATCTAGCCCTAAAAATGAATAGTGGGAAAAGAATAAAGGGCCGCCATAATCGAAACCTAACGGTAGCTCATAGCCGTAATAAGTTTTTCCGTTCCGAAAAAAATTGCTGTTGGTCCAGCCGTTGTGATAAACTGTGCTTTTAACCGGGTGCTGTTCACTAGCTGAAGACAATATATAAAGGATCAGGCATTCATTATAACCGTGAACCGGAAAATTCATTGCCCATTCATTTTTAGGACTCCAATGCCAATACAATACATCCTGACCATTTCTTGTGTACCAGTCCCACTCAACTCCCTGCCACAGTAAACTTACTTTTTCCCGCAGCTGCGTTTCTGACTGGCCGTTTCCATTAAAATACTGGCGGGCACATAGAAGTCCCTGGAATAAATAAGAGGTTTCAACCAGGTCCCCACCATCATCTTTATCACTGAATGGAATTGTTTTACCAGTGCTTCCGTTCATCCAATGCGGAAAAGCCCCGTGGTATTTATCAGCGTTCATTAAAAATTTCAACATCTTTAATAAAAACTTAGCAGCAGTATCCCTGCTAATATATTTTCTTTCAGTAGCTACAATTACAGACATAACTCCAAAGCCTGTTCCTCCAATGGTAGTTGTCTCATGCCCATATGCCGCGGTATTACTGCGCTCCCGTGCTAACCCACTCACAGGATGAGCAAAATCCCAAAAATATCTGAATGTTTGTTTTTGCACAAGATCGAGTAATGCAGAATCAGAAAGGTCTTTGGGACGGGTTGCAGCATCGAAGTGGCCTTTTGTAGAAGATTGCCCGGAAATACAGGAACAAAAAAAACTGAGGGTTAGTATAAATAATCCAACAGAATTTTTCATTGATAAACCATTTATTAATAAGATATCAAAAACCCTTTCCCAATTATAAATAAGGAGCAGTAAATCCAAGGCCTATTAAGCCGGTTTTTATTTCTGGTGCACTGGTAAAAAGGTTCCATAACAAGCCCGTGCGATAATTTTCTATCATTAAAATAATAGGCCCCTGGTCTATCGCAAGCGTTGATGTGGCAAACCAGGGATCGCTTAATTTAAACGCATCATAGAATCCATATTCACCCCAGAGTTTATCACCGAGCTTATAATAAAAGAATTTTAATGCCGCCATTGATTCTATTGGCGAATAAGGTATGGATGATAATGCTGCCGTAGGAGATATCACTCCCGGATCATCATTGGGCTCATTTGAATTATATCCATTAGGGACATCACTTGCAGTAAGCCCCCAGCACAAGTTACTATAGCCGTTCCATCTCCTTGGATTTTCTTTACAATACTCATAATTGATCTTCGTGTGGTTGGTAGTTTGCACCTGGTAATCAGCATAGGCATCTTGCAGACCATTTGGATTTATCCCTACAAATGAATAATGCTCGAAAAAAAGCGGGCCACCAAAAGACGGACCTAACGGCAAGGGATAGCTATAATAGGTATTGTTATTCCGTATGCCTCCGTTACTGGCCCAGCCGTTATCATATACAACTCTTGGGATTGCATTTGTCCTTGAAGATGCAGCCATAACATACGTGATCAATGATTCGTTCCAGCCTCTCACCTGGGCATTGATCACAAAAGCCTGGTCTGGGCTCCAATGCCAATACAATACATTCTCATTTGATTTCCGGAACCAGTTCCAATCTACACCATCTAACAGCTGGTTGATCTTGCCACGCAGAGCAATTTCATCAGGATCACTAACACTGGAAAAGTATTGGCGTATGCACAACAGACCTTGCATGAGATAAGATGTTTCTACAATATCAGCACCATTATCCTGTGGGGTGAATGGAATTGTTACCCCGGAGGCGCCATTGATCCAATGTGCAAATGCACCATGATACCTGGTACAGTTGTTTTGCAAAAAGTTTACAACCTGCAATGCATGCAGAATTCCTTGTGTTCTTGAAATAAAATTGCGATTAACCGCCACCGGTATTGCCATAATTCCGAATCCGGTCCCTCCTGTTGTTACAAGATCGCCTGATGTATTTCTTTCCCTTGCCATACCCGAGACGGGATGACGGAAATCCCAGAAATATTTAAATGTCTGTTTTTGTACAAGATCAAGCAAGACTGAATCTCCTATTTGAGGAAATTTATCTGTTGAATCAATTTTGGTAATAAAATTTATCTCTCTCTGCACCTGTAAACTAGACTGCTGCTGAGATTTTAAACTTGTAAGAATATTTATCCGATAGCCTGACAATGGAAGCAATGCGGTAGTTGCCTGGATCAGGATGCTACTGTCGTTATCCTGGTAGGAGGTAGTAAAAGCAGCATTAGGGTAAAGTGTAATGCTGTTGACAACTGTTGAATGGTCAACAGGTGCAGAGAAAGTCACTTTCAGTATGGGGTTATAATTAACATTGTAAATTATGTTGGTTGCGTCGGCATTGTTTATATCAGTTTTTATTATTGTAAAACTTGCAGGTGTAACCGGTGTAGGATCGTTCTTACTGCATTGGAAACAACCGAATAAAAGAAATAGCAGCAGGTATTTTTTCATGTATGACCAATTAGGCATTATCATAAATAAGGCTGCCTTAAAAGGCAGCCTTATAAATTATATAAATCATTTAGATTCTATCTTCCTGCTTTTTCCAATTGATATAAGGCGCTTATATCCGCATCACTCAAAGATGTAGTATAAAACCGTACTTCATCGATCTGTCCTTTAAACATATTCTGCCATGACTGAGTTGCTGACAATGAAAATCCTGTTGCAGCATTTGGAAAACCCCCTATAATTACCTGCGTTGGAGTTGGCGTGTTTAATGGGCCTGTACCTACTCCAGCAGAAATTTCCCTGTGACGGAACAAATTATTTGATACAAGAATACCGTCTGCAAACAAGTCGATATTTGAATTCATACCATCATAACGGAATACATAATGAACCCATTTATTTGCTCCCAGTACAGTTTTAAAATCAACGCCTCTTACGCCAAAGTCATTTACATTGTCACCACGCACTGGTAATCCTGCAATATATGTAGCAAAAATGCCTTTTAAAACCAATGTATCGTTATAAGAGGTTGGTCTGCCATTTTCTAGGAACATTAGAACCGAACCATTATTCCAATCGGCTTGAACGCCAGTTCCTGTTGTAAGTCCAAATACTGTTGTTGGACCTGAAGGGTTGTTTTGAGTTTTTATCCACGTAGAAACAGTAACGCTACCCAGGCTTGCAACACTTAATGGTGCAATTGTAGGATACAATAAATATCCACTATCTAAACTTAAAGCCTGGCCTTTAAGCCCTGTAGTAAAAGTATTCCGTGCGTTTGCAATAGTAGCTGTTGAAGATTTGGTTTCATTTGTAGTTCCATCAAATGACCAATATGCTTTTAAATTAGTGCCGCCAACTTCATTTGAATTGTTGAATCCGCCAATAGGATCCGGAGGTGCCGGTGGATTATCATCCTTACAGGACGTTATCATGCCGCCCATCAATAATAGGTATGCTGCACTCAGCACTAGATTTTTAGAAAGATTCTTCATCGTTTTAATTTTTATTTAGTTAAAGATACTTAGAATAACCTGACTTACAGTTGTTAAATGATTGCTTAATATCCATTATTCTGGATCAATTTCCCCCCACTCAAATCAATTTCGGATTGAGGAATTGGGAATACCTCATTTTTTCCGTCCACAAAGGTCTTGCCTAGGGCCCGCAATAATGTTCCGGCACGTCTTTGTCGCACTATATCAAAAAATCGGTCTTGTTCCATTGCCAGCTCAACCCTTCTTTCATGCCAGATTGCACTTATTGTAGCTGGAACAGGTAGCAAGCCTGCTCGCTGCCTTATTAAACTGAGATCAGTAAACGCATCGCTGGCGTTACCAATTTGAAGGGCCGCTTCAGCATTTATCAATAAAACTTCAGCATAGCGGATTATATGAATATTCTTTGGTAGCCTGTCAGTATTTCCCGTAACACAATATGTATCTGTTCTACGGCCATAATAGGCTTTATAGTTATATCTGTCATTTTCCACCCGGTTCCTTGCGGGGATCACAAATCCATCCCACAAAACCGTGCTATCAGGTCCAATATATATGATAGTAATGGAGTCACGCAGATCTCCGGGCTCGTATTCGTTCACAAGATCCTGGCTTGGATTATTAAGCCCGAACCCAAGGTCAGACCAGCCCCCCAAACCCCCTACCCGCGGCCCTTGAGAGACAACATAAAATGGAACTGCGGCATTGCAGTCTGCATTAGTTCCGGTTTGTATCTCAAATATGGATTCTATATTATTATCATAGATCTTACTTCTGAAATTTTTGCTATAATCACTGATCAGTGCAAACTTGTTAGAAAGGATAACTTCTCTTGAAAGGTCATATGCCTTTTGATAGTTCTGTTGGTATAAATAAACTTTTGCCAGAAGGCTTTGGGCTGCCCCTTTGTTTGCACGACCTACCTGGGTTGTAGCTTCTCCTTTTAATGGTAAACTGTCTACTCCATATTGCAGGTCATTTATAATTGCTGCATAAATTGAATCTTTTGGCGCGCGGGTTTTAAATTCATCGCTGTTCGCATCAGCAAGGTTAGCCGGAACACGCAACACTTTTGGTACGCCGCCGAACAGTCTCACCAGGTTAAAATAAAAGAAGGCACGCAGAAATCTGACTTCACCTATAAAGGTCCTTTTTGTGATATGGTCAAACTTACTTTGCTCTAGTTTTTCCAGGGCCTGGTTTGCGGCTGCGATCCCCGAATAGTTGCCATTCCAAAGCCTCGAAACATAAAAATTATTACCGTCCAGGTCTGAGGTAAAATTATCAAAACCGATTGCTTCGGGAGCCTGGTCCAATGCGGTACTTCCTTTGTCTGCATCGTCCGATGCAACGTCAGTTGCCATTGCAAAAATGATCCCATGAACATCATTATCGAACCCTCCCTGGTATAGTTGATTGTAAACTCCTGTCACAAGTTTACGTGCAATATTAGGGTCTGAAGATGCAGCTTCCGAAGTAATTTGTCCTTGCGGCTGAACGTCAAGGAAATCTTTTTTACAGCTTACCATTGAAAAACTTCCAATAATAACCCAGATCAAAAGTTTATAGCTATTTTTTTCTTGTTGCATTTTGAAACATTAAAAGGTTAAATTAATTCCAAAGGCATACGTACGTGTAGTCGGGTATGCGTTATATTCGATACCCTGGCCCAGCGCATCTCCATTTGAGATCTCGGGGGTAAAGCCGGAATATTTTGTAAACGTTACCAGGTTCTGGCTGGTTATATAGCAACGGAAATTCGAAAGGTGATATTTGGATAACATAGGTGATGGGAATGTATAACCTATCGTCAAGTTATTTATTCGTAAAAAATTCCCTGATTCCAGAAAATATGTGGAATGTGGAATAGCATTCAGGTTTGCCCGAGGAACATCAGAAGCATAATTTGCAAATGTCCATCTGTCCTCCGCAACGCTTGCTTCTACATTATCACGCGAATTAAAACGGGCGGCTTTTTTACCATTATATATTTTACTTCCGATAGTGCCATATGCATTCACGCTTACATCAACCGCTTTGTATGTAACATTTGCTGTGAAGCCAAGGGTAAACTTTGGTTGGTATGAACCTGACTTTGACCTGTCGTTATCATCAATTTTGCCGTCATCATTGAGATCCTTATATCTCAGATCGCCCAAAGTAGGAAGTTGTCCATTTATCGTAATCAGGTTACCAAGTGAATTTATATAACCGGCCAGTTCTGTCTGGTTGTGGAATACTCCCTCATCCTGCAATAAATAAAACTCCCCGATCGCCTGCCCATTATTGGTATATGTAGTGCTGCCCTTTGATCCAACGAACCCTCCAAAAATTGCCTGCCCTCCATTAAGTGCCACAACCTTATTTTTATTGTAGCTAACGTTGCCGGATAACGTATAATTTACCTGTTTGCTTTTCCCATTCCAGTTAAGCGCCAACTCGATACCTTTGTTTTCAATGGAAGCAACATTTGTAAGCAGTATTCCATCAGGATCACCCAGAACTCCCGGAATCCGTACATTTATCAGGGCATCATTTACCTGCTTTTTATAAACGTCCACCTCGCCACTTAATCGTCCCCGCAAAATAGAAAATTCAAGTCCTATATCGGATTCATCCGTTGTTTCCCATTTAATATCCTTATCTATCACATCTAATAAAGATGCACCTGTCACAATAGTTCCGTCAAAAGAATATGCCAATCCTGTTAACAGGGTTTGAAATCGGGCGCTTGAAGGAATATTGTCATTTCCTAAACGTCCCCAGCTACCCCGTAATTTCAGCTGCTTGAATATTTTTTGATCCGCCATGAAGCCTTCATTGATGATGTTCCAGCCCACGCCAATTGAAGGGAAATAACCCCAACTTTTTGTGAAAATTGATGTACCATCCGCCCTGTAAGTTGCTGTTAAAAGGTATTTTTTATTGTAGCTGTAATTAAGCCTGGCGAGGTATGAATTCCTGGCTCTTTTGTCGGCAGATGAACTATTGAGCTGTGAACCTGGATCTCCTTGTGAAAGGTACCATAGGTTGGGATCAGAAGGCACATCTGTTCTTGAACCAGTATTCGATTCGCTAAATATCTCTTCAGCTGTTGTGCCAACAAGCAAAGTGAGATCATGCTTGTCAAATGACTTTTGTAAAGTTGCTGTATTATCCCAAACCCAGCGGGTATTTTTTTCATCAGAAATAAAAAGGCTGCTCTTTACATTTTGTTGACTACCTCCGGTGACAATAAAAGTAGTTGTATCATTGGGAAACTGGCTGGTATATATCTTCCTGTTATTAAAGCCCAGTTCTACGCCGTAACTGGATCTTAACGTTAACCAACTTAACGGCTTGATCTCTATATACCCGGTCCCTTGCAACCTGTTCTCTTTATACTTATTGTTATTACTTTCAATATCCAGAAGAGGGTTTCCAACATTTTGGAATGCGGAGGTATTTCCGTACTTGCCGTTCAGTTTCGATGTAATAGTTGGTGCAGCATGGTAGGCGTTGTTATAAGCACTGCCTAAGTTTACATCCTGGGTATTACCATGGCTGTAAGAAATTAATGTATTTACTTTGATCTTGTCGTTTATTTTATATTCATTATTGGATCTGATGGTGATCCGGTCAAACTTATTGTTGATTACGATCCCTTCGTCTGTTAAATATCCAACACTAAAGAAGTAATTTACTTTTTCACCGCCTCCTGAAATTGACACATTGTGGTTTTGCTGAAAAGATCGGCGTAGAATTGTGCTAAACCAATCGGTAGAAGTGTTTGTTGTGGCTGGATCTATTAATACATCACCGTTCCCTGTATTTACACTAGCCTCGTTAATATAAGTTGCATATTGAGTTGCGTTGGCCATTTTTACAAGATGTGATGCCTCCCGTATCCCGACATTAGCATCATAACTGATCAACATCTTTCCACCACGCCCTTTTTTGGTAGTAATAATAATTACTCCATTGGCTGCCCTGACTCCGTATATAGCAGCCGATGAAGCATCCTTTAAAACCTCAAGGCTGGCGATATCAGCAGAATTAATATTCCTGATATCAGTTGTTATCACACCATCGACTACATACAGTGGATCGGCCCCGGAAAACACACTACCTGTGCCGCGTATACGCACACTAGGTGCAGAGTTTGGAGCACCTGAACTTACGATTTGAACTCCTGCAACCTTGCCTTGTATTGCCTGAGTTGCGGTGAGTACGGGTTGTTTGGATATCTCGCTTCCTGATACACTCGATACGGCTCCTGTAACATCTCTTCTTCGCTGTGTGCCATAACCAACAACAATTACCTGGTCTAATGACTTTGTGGATGGTCGCAAAACCGCGTTTATAATGATAAGGCCATTAACCTGAACTTCCATGTCTTCATATCCAATACTGCTGAATATCAAAGTTCCATTTTCAGGAACAGAAATACTATAATCTCCTGATGCATTGGTGGAAGTACCTGCAGTAGAACCTTTTACCCTTACCGTTGCTCCTGCTACAGGTTCACCATTAATATTAGTCACTTTACCGGTTATGTCAAGTACCGGCTCATTCACTTTTAACCCGGGTCCACCTGCCGATAACTGTAAACTTAATAGCAAAAGCAATCCGATCCCCGTGTTTATAAACAATAATCTCATAAGTATGGTCTTTTTAAAGTTTATGGGTAGAAAGTAATTCATAATATGAGTTTTTTATAAAAGAGAGTACGCATCAATTAACTGATAATAAAGTTAGTGTATGTATGGTATAAATTGCTAAGATTAAAATAGTTTGCCCGTCATTCGGACTATCTAAAGAGAAGATTAAAATTAAAAACCGCTGCTTTTTAAGTAGCGGTTTTTAGTGGGCCCACCTGGGCTCGAACCAGGGACCCCCTGATTATGAGTCAGGTGCTCTAACCAGCTGAGCTATAGGCCCTGTTATTTCTTAATAACAGGGAGCAAAAATAGGAAAAATCGGACACGCTTAATAGTTTTTTAAAAAATGACGAAAACATATTTTCACCTGCCATTTAAACCACATCAGTAAAATCAATCATGGAGAAAATCAAACCGAACTCTAAAAAACCTGATCGGTAAAACACCATAAATTGTGCGCAGGAACAAAATTTCCAGGTTAGCGCTGGGAATTGCAGCACAGGGTTTAAAACGTAACATGGGGTCCTTAAATAAAATTAGCGTTTACCCTTTTCCGTTATCAAATATGTCCCTGCAGTACACGTGAAATCTGTCAACAAAATATTATTAGTTGAAGATCCCGACGATCCATAATTATTTACCCAAGAGCTTGCCTTCATAGATCCGATAGACGAATGTACCACAGCCAAAAATAGGTTTGAGGCCATTCAGTTAGTTTCTGACTTTCCTTATTATGATATTATTTTCCTGGACTGAAAAGACTAAAAAATAATGATTGCTATAAACATATCCCCGTGGTGATCGTTACTAATACAGTAATTCTGATGATATCCAGCGTATAATGAATTTAGGAGCTGCTGGTAATTTTACAAAGCCCTATCATTTGATGCTCTCTTCGATGATATAAAGAATATATTGTTAAGTGATTTTACCTCTCAGGCTCTTAATATAATTGCCTTCGTTGCGACTAATCTTCCCGCACTATTTTATTACATTAATCATAAGATTCAAAAATTCCTCCCGTTTAATAGAGATTTATATTGTGCCTAAGAATTTTATACGCGTTAATTGCCTTTTTTGAATTTTTTGATTTTTATTATGTTAATTAAAATATAAGTGATAAGGGGTGGCATGATTCCTGAATAACAATGTTTGGTTTTTCAAAGGATATTGGATTAAGAAAACGGGACTTTATTTTTATTTAGTCCCCCTTTTTAAAAACTTTACCTTGGAAAACTCGAAATTTTCCCGTTTCCTATATACAATATCCGATCAATTACAAATAGCTTCTTAGACTACTAATGCAAAAGCCACATAAGCGTGTGGCTTTTTGCTTACCTGCAACTTGTTGGGCTATGAACAAAATGTAGTTGACCTACCGCTGGAAGGGGTATTTAAAGAAAAGAAATGTATCCGCAATCGCCGACGGCAAAACCCGGTAGCGTTATACCGGATCAACATGATCAATCATCTAAATTAAAGGGAATGCAGGCAGAAAAAACCAGCAACTCCGAAGGCCTTAATGAATAAAGATCTGAAGGAACTGCTGGCGCATTTGAAGGTTTTGAAAATCTCGGAACTAATGACTGATTATTTATCCTTTTAAGGATCACATATTTTTCTCTTTCTTCTCGTCAGCTTCTTCTTTGGTTTGATCATTTTCTAATCCTTTGCCTACCTTATGCATCAATGAGGAGATTGGACCCTCCATATTTTTTTGGGGATCGGTCTTATGCAATGTTTCAGGTTCTGGCTTTACTGTTGCATCCTTATTTTCATTGTTTGTGTTTTGGTTTTCTGTCTTGTTATCCATATGAAAAAAATTTGTTTTGTACCTGGTACCCAACAAAAGCTCTGCCAGTAATTAGATAGCGTTCTAATCTATTTAACTACCTGCCCACATTCAATGGTTTTTATCAGCCTGCCGAAAGCAGAATTGAAATAGAAAGCTCCTATAAACAAATAATAGATGCGCACATTACCAATACAACACTGATTATCTAATAAGTAAATAAGAGGTTTACAGAACTTATGTTTTAATTTAAGGAATAATGACAGGCTTTGATGGGAGCCTGCTTTCAATAGTTCCAAACTAATTAAATCATTATCTTCGCCCACTTTTTTAAAGTGTTCATTTAACCTTTCGTTAACCCGGCAGGTTCTATTTTTGCCGGCACAAGAATATATTATGAGAAAAATTGCTACGATCTTATTGTTTGTAATAGCTGCTATACCTGCATTTTCCCAAACTCCGAAGGAAAAAAAGAAAAAAGAGATCCTAAGCAGAGCTGGGGATCACCTGATGCTACAGTTTAGTTATGATAATTGGACGGGTACCCCTGATAGCATTGATAATCACATTAAAGGGTTAAATAGAGGCGCAAATTTTTATGTGATGTATGATATGCCTTTTAAAGGTGATCCTAGGTTCAGTGTTGCCGCTGGTGTTGGAGTAGGAACAAGTAATATTTACTTTAAAAAAATGACAGTAGATATTACTTCTAATTTGCCGGTCTTGCCATTTACCGCAACAGACACAGTAAACAACTTTAAAAAATATAAATTAGCCACCACATTCATCGAGGTTCCGTTGGAGTTCAGGTTTAGTGCAAGCCCGGAAAAGCCCAACAAATCTGTTAAGATAGCGCTGGGTGTAAAACTTGGTACAATGCTCAATGCTCACAACAAGGGGAAGACATTGAGAGATGCTTCTGGAAAAACACTTATCAGTTATACAGAAAAAAATACCTCTAAAAATTATTTTAATACCACGAGGCTTGCTGCAACAGCTCGTATTGG
>JBDSDG010000257.1:0-15873 GCA_039920685.1 Ferruginibacter sp. | reverse complement strand
AGAAGATAATTGCGGTTTTTGTTATGGTTGTTCATCCTCCAGCTCGTTTATATTATTATGTGCAGGTGGATGAATCCTCCCATAACAATTACTCAAATAGTAAGTGTACTTCGTGGACAAGGTTTGAAAAGGGATTATGTTTCTTATAATGAAATGAACCGTAATATAAAGCTTGCGGTAATGGCAGGGGAAGACCAGCTCTTCCCTGATCACAATGGCTTCGACATTAAATCGATCAGGAAGGCAATGAAATATAATGAAAAGCATCCTACCCGGACACGTGGTGCAAGTACGATTAGTCAACAAGTTGCGAAAAATGTTTTCTTGTGGCAGGGAGGCGGGATTTTTAGAAAAGGCCTGGAAATTTATTTCACTTTCATGATCGAAAAATTATGGAATAAGGAAAGGATCCTTCAGACATACCTGAATGTTGCTGAAACCGGGCCCGGTATCTTTGGCGTGCAGGCAGCTGCAAAGAATTATTTCAATAAAGAAGCTAAGGATCTTACCAGGTCAGAAGCTGCAATGATCGCCTCCTGTCTTCCAAATCCCAAAAGATTTACCGTAAAACCCTTGAGCAGGTATGTGGCAAAAAGATCAGCCTTATTGGTTCGTCAAATGAATAACCTTGAACAGGATCCCGATATAAAAATTCTATTAAAAAAATAAGGATCTTAAGTGACCCTAATTATTTTTTTGCAGGCAATTATGGCTTTTTCCAAACGTTCATTATAGCTGCCGGTTATTTCAACCCAAGGTACACCCTGGCTGATCATAGTTTCCTTATAATACTGGTATAACTTTAGCCTGCTTTCTATATCTGGATATTCTCTAAGCTCATCCTTTACCCAAGGCTGATCTATATCACACAAAAGGTAAAGATCATAGGAACGTTTGGCAATTTCTGTCAAAATCTTATTGTCACATTTATTAAAAACAAATTCGCTCCAGATCCTGATCACAGTCAGGTCCGTATCAATGAATATAGAAACAGCGTTTAGCCCTGACTGTTTGTTGCATTCATCAGCTTCTGCTTTTAATTGCCCTTCCGCAATTATTATAATATCTTCGTAATCATATTTCGCACCATTTATCTGTAAAAATTCTCTTGCAAATTCCGGAACACAGCTGGAATTAAAATGCTTTGCCAGTTGCTTGCATAATGTGCTTTTACCAGTAGATTCCGGGCCAATGATGACGATCTTTTTAAGCATGACAATTTTTTTGCTTCCAGGCTGGCTTTGCTTTTAAAACCTTTTTATAGATAGGGCATGAGTCGCTATGTGCGCCAGGCAGAATGCCGGTGCTCATTAAAAATTCATTTACTATCTCGCCACCTGTAAAACGAAAAGTCTTTTTAAAAAGTCTGGTCCATTCATCTTTAGTAGCGGGATGATATTTATTCAGCCAATTTTGAAAAGAGCCAAATTCTTTTTGCAATATCAAAAGGATTTTTGCATTTTCTATTGCAGCATTTATTTTTAAACGATTCCTGATTATCCCCGGGTCGTTCATAAGCCTCTGCTTATCCTTGTCATTATAAGCCGCTACTTTCTTAATATTGAAGTTGTGATAAGCCTTCCTGAATCCTTCCTGCTTTTTCAGGATAGTGGTCCAGCTAAGCCCTGCCTGGTTGATCTCAAGCACCAACCGGCAAAACAGTTCATTGTCATCCGGTACCGGAAAGCCATACTGTTTATCATGGTATTCCTTATGCATAGCAGCATCTGCTGTCTTCATAAAAGATATTACTTCACAATATGTGGTTGGATTATACATTATTTGCTGATCTATATTTTTGCTTCCATGCTACATATCCCCACCAAGCAAGTAATAAAAACAATATGTACATAAGTGTAAAAAGCATGAACCCTTTGTAAAAGTTAAGCGGTATGGCAACAATGTTAGAAAATATCCAGGCGATCCAGTTCTCGATCTTTCGTTTTGCCATCCACCACATTGCGGTGATCGCTGATGCAGAAACAAGTGAATCAAGAATGGGCGTATTACTGTTTGTAAGCTTTTGTAAAATAAGGTAGATCATCAACCACGAAATGCTAAAAAATGCAAACCCGTTTAGCAATTCTTTTCTTGAACACCAGCTGATCGGGTAATCATAATGTTCACCGTCTTTCTTTTGAATCCAGTTATACCATCCATACACGCTCATGATAAAGTAATAAATATTGAGCAGGGCATCAGCATATAGAGGAGGATCTGTTTGGAAAAAATATATATATGCAGCAAGCAATACACCGATGATGCCGGTAGGATAAACAAGCACATTATTTTTACGTGCATACCACACGCTTGCCACCTGTGTTACAGTGCTCAGCCATTCCTGCCAGCGGGTTTGCTGTATATTGTCAATGAATTGCCGGTATATCTCGCTTGTGCTCATTATATTATTACCGGCAATTTAAAACATTATAATAATCTTCTAAAAAAAGAAGCACTTCGATCAGGAAGTGCTTTACTGTAAACCTTATTATTCATGAAAAATTATTCTGCTTCTGCAACAACTTCCTTTACTTCAGGTATCATTCGCTTCATCATCCCTTCGATACCGGCTTTCAAAGTGATCATGGAAGATGGGCATCCACTGCAGCTACCTTGCAGCATTAAATTTACCTTTCCATCTTCATAGCTTTTAAACTGAATGGCACCACCATCCATTTCAACTGCAGGCTTAACGTAATTTTCAAGCAGTTCTTTGATACGCTTAACAACGTCGTCATCATCTGCACTCACAGTATTACTGCTTTCCTGTTTCATGGATGCAACATCATCTTCATTGATCACTGCTTTTCCGTCTTCAAGGTATTCTTTAAGAAATTGCTTTACTGTAGGAATAATGTCCTGCCAATCTTCTGTTTCAGCAGTCTTTGTAAGCGTAACAAAGTTACTTGCTATAAAAACTGATTTTATGAAGGGGAATGTGAACAGTTCCTGTGCCAGGGGAGAGGGCTTTGCACTTGCCTCATCTGAAAAATCAATGCTCTTTCCCGGATATAAAAGCTTGTTTGCAACAAACTTCATTGTTTCGGGGTTTGGCGTCATTTCTGTATATATACTAATAACCGGGTTGCCTGTCTTGATCATATTTCATTCTTTTATGTGAACAAAAATAATTCAAATTGAGCAGAATGAATTCCTGCCTGTGTTATAACCACGCTGATGCATGATAAAATTTCTTATTTCGAAACTAATGTAAGCCGGATCTCAATCAACAATAGCTTACATTCAAGCAAAAGATACAATTTATGAAGAATATGACCGTACTGATCCTCGTTCTCTGTGTTGCAATAACAGGCTATGCACAAAAGGTGGTTCGTAAAGGTGTGAAACCGATCCAGGTCTACAAAAAAGATCAAGTACCTAAATATACAGTCGGTCAATTGAGTGGCAAATGGCAGGAAGTTTTGAGAACACCTGTAAATAATAAAGCAGCAATTGAATTTACGGATACACTTTTAATGAATTTTAATAAGGATAAGGTGGAACTAAAGGATGCGATAAGCATGAGGATGTCAATGACAGGAAAAGCACAGTTAGAGGCACCTGCTACACTTATTGCTGCCGGCGACATTTATACTATACGTTCGCTTGATAAAAATTACCTGGTGATCGATGATGGAGAATTTGTGAAGAAGCTACAAAAAAAGGAGCACTTTAATTATGAGGCTATGGGACGTTTGCGGGTTGATAAGGATTCGTTCAAAGCGCCTGTCTTAATTGATATAAATAATATTAAAGGAAGATGGATGGTTTATGCGAAGCGTGCTGAACCCGGAACTGTAAAAGAGAATGTTCAGCTTATAAGATCGATTGATATCGCTCATGTTATTGATGGAGCAAATGCAACCGGCACTGTATATTATTACACCACTTATAACGCGGAATCAACGCCATGTAAGTTTATCATTAAAGATGGCAGCATAGAAATTATTGCCGCAACAAATTACTGGAGTTTACATACATACAAAGCTGATGGCAATGAATTTGTCTTCGGAGACATCGCCGGCCTGTTGTACTATTCAAAACATTTGTAGGTAACGGTACTATGTACCTGGTAATATCCGCAGCTTTGCATAATTCAGCATGATCTTTTTTTCACCATTCATTTCAAAATGGATCGTTGCAATTGGATTGTGTGATGCACCTTCCATTTTTACAACTTCACCGAATCCGAATTTTTGGTGTTCTACTTTTTGTCCGGCTTGCAACTGGCTGGTATCGCTTGCAACAAAATTATCCGTAGGAACATGTTCTTTTAACTGCAGCCTTGAAGGAGCTGAAGCATATGAAGGCTTTGGGGCCTCACGCTTTTGTGTATAACTATTGTTATTAAATCCGCGGTTCATCCTGTCGAATGCAGATCCTAATCCCCAACCGGTATTCGCATTATTCTTTGCCGCACCGCCTGCATAACTACGGTCAATGTGTAACTCAGGGATCTCTTCAATAAACCTGCTTGGCTCATTTTGCTGCAACTGGCCAAACCTGTAGCGTGCATTCGAATAGCTTAAATATAAATTGGTCTTAGCCCTTGTGATAGCTACATAAAATAAACGGCGTTCTTCTTCAAGTTCTTCCCTGGTATTGATGCTCATCGCATTTGGAAAAAGTGTTTCCTCCAGGCCGCCGATAAAAACAACCGGGAATTCCAAACCTTTTGCAGCATGTATGCTCATTAGCTTAACAACATCTGTATTTCCTTTATCTTCATCAGAATCAGTTAACAGTACGATCTGTTGCAGGTAGCTGCCAAGGCTTTTATCACCTACTTCACCATCGTCCAGGTTAGAAGGAGTCTCCGTAAACTCTTTGATAGAGTTTAGTAATTCCTGCACGTTCTCATAGCGTGCAAGTCCTTCCACGGTTTTATCATTGAACAATTCCTTGATAATGTTCGTGCTCTTTCCAACGATCACCGCAAGGTCGTATGCATTTTTCTTTTGCAGTTCGCTTTGGAACATTTTAATCGTTGTAACAAATCCATCGATGCTTTCCAATGTGCCGCTTCGGAATCCATACATCGCAGCATTGGCAAGAATATCCCATACACTTAAATTATTCTGGTTTGCATATAGTACGGCCTTTTCAATCGTGGTTTTTCCTATACCCCGCGCCGGAAAATTAATGATCCGCTTCAATGCTTCTTCATCTCTCGGGTTTACCACGTGTCTGAGATATGCAATAAAATCTTTGATCTCTTTACGCTGGTAAAAACTCATACCGCCATAGATACGGTATGCTATTCCCATCCGCCTCAGGGCTTCTTCAAAGCTCCGGCTTTGTGCGTTTGTGCGGTACAGTATGGCAAAATCCTTATTATAAAAATGATTCCTGAGTTTCTGTTCCTGGATCGTATCGGCAACCATCTTCCCTTCATCGTTATCTGTCATGGTGCGCACAAGCTTTATCTTCTCTCCTTCATCATTGACTGTAAATAATTTTTTTTCTATCTGCCCTTTGTTATTTGCAATGATGCCATTCGCAACGTTCAATATATTTTGTGTGCTCCGGTAATTCTGTTCCAGTTTTACAACAACAACGTCATCATAATCTTTTTCAAATTGAAGGATATTTTCGATAGTGGCACCGCGAAAACTGTAAATACTTTGCGCATCATCACCAACCACGCATACATTTTCGTGCATTGCTCCAAGTAATTTGATGATCTCGTACTGTGCAGGATTCGTATCCTGGTACTCATCTATAAGTATATACCTGAATTTGTGCTGGTATTTGCTCAATGACTCGGGAAAATTCTTTAATAGAATATAGAATTTAAATAGCAGATCATCAAAATCCATTGCGCCATTCTTGAAACAACGTTTACAGTATGCATCGTAAATGGCAGCCAGTTGTGGACGATTCGCCCGGTTATCCTCTTGTTGTAACATCCAGTCATTTGCATATTCTGCAGGTCCGATAAGCCCGTTCTTTGCTGATGAGATCCTGTTATAAATCACGTTGGGCTTATATTGCTTATCATCAAGCTGTAGTTCATTAATGACAGTTTTTACAACGCTTTTGGCATCATCGGTATCATAAATGGTAAAGTTTGAAGGATAGCCAAGCTTGGGAGCCTCTGTTCTTAATATTCGTGCGAACACACTATGAAAGGTTCCAATATATAGATTCCTTGCTTCTGTATTTCCCAGTGTTCTCTCAACCCTCTCTTTCATTTCTGCTGCCGCCTTATTGGTAAATGTAAGAGCAAGGATATTGAATGAATCAATATTATGAGCAGCCATCAGGTGTGTGATCCTGGTTGTAAGTACTTTGGTCTTTCCGCTTCCGGCACCGGCAATGATCATGATCGGGCCATCTTTGTGAAGTACCGCCTGCCGCTGTGGTTCATTCAATTCATCCAGGTATTTTGACATCCTGCGAAGGTACGAACCACACGAGTTTTTTCCTTGAGTGTGGGCAGGTTATTAATCTTTTTTCTTCGCTGCAACCAAAACAACGATCCCGGCTGCAATGGCAATACCACCGGCATATAGTGGCCAGCCCACAGTTTTGTTCTCTTTTTTATTTATTTCGATGGGGCCAATATCAACAACTTTTTTTTCTTCAGTAAAACTAAAGTTGCGGAAGATCAGCATTAACATTCCGGCAATGATCAATATAATTCCAAATACTCTCATGATTTATACATTAAAATGAAAAAAGATAATATAACTCAGTCCAGACAATGATGGTGCCAATGATGTTATTGATAGTTGTAATAGAGCTTGCATCCGTCCGCATACCCTTTGGAGTTTTTTTTGGTAACTTGAGTTCCCAAACAGAAGTTGTTATGAGTAAGTTCAGAATGAATTATGTATTAATTGCCATGTTTACGATCATGTTCCTCTCCTGCACTAAATCGAGCCAGGATTTCCAGGGACAGGGAGGATTATTACCAACCAATTATGTCATCATAAACGATAACGGATTTTCTCCTGCTTCACTTACAATAGCAGTTGGATCTTCGATCACTTTTGTGAACAGTACGATTGAAGAGCATAGCATTGTATCCGATGATTCATCTACGATCATTACTAATGTGATTATGCCAAATACATCATTCTACTATAAAAAAGATACGGTTGGCACATTTTCATATCACTGCGGAAACCACCCGACAGCAAGAGGAACAATTATACTGAGGCCATAATGCAACATGTAGAATTTTTTGATATTGATCACTTTGAAAACAACTATCACCGGGTAAAGCCTCCAGCCTCTCTTTCGCATTTTATAGATTTTTTCTGGCAGACAAAATTTGATCACCTCTGGAAAAAGTATCCAAAGGGCTTTTCTGATGCATTGTTTCCTAATATCGGTTATACATATCTTGTTAACCTGGGGACACCTTTTATTATGCAGGTTGATGAAAAGCGAACTAAAATGAAAACGGATGGTTTTTTGCCACGTCATCAATCCATCGAATGCCACCACCAGCCAGGTAATGTGCTATTTGGAATAAAATTCAAGATCTCACCGGTCATTTTTCAGAAAAAAGTAAATTTTTCAGAATACAAGGATTCGATATTTCCATTAAGCTATCTTATGGACAAGAATATCCTTGACAGATTGAAAGGAACAATAAATTTCCAAGAGAGGGTTGATATACTGGTCACATATTTCAGCTCCCTGGTAAAAGCGGTTGATGGAAGCCCAAGGCCTGTAAGCATTGTATCGCAGATACTAGATGCCTGTGATCGTAACAACAACTTTACTATTTCAATTGAAGCACTGGCACAAGAGCACAATATTTCTTCACGTACACTGCAGCGTTATTTCGAAACAACAACAAGTCTTAGCAGTAAAAAAACATTACAGATATTACGCGTTAGAAAAGCAGTTGCAGAGATCGCCAACGATCCGAAGAACTTTGATCTAAGGAAGTTTGGATATTATGATTACAGTCATTTTTATAAGCACCTGAAGCAATTCCTTGATAAAAGGACCATAACCAAAATAAAACCCTATTTGAGCGTTCTGTCATTATTGCGTAAGCGAGTGTGATAATGTTTTTTTCGTTTTCATTATAAGTTGTTATTGTGCTCTGCGCCGCTCTTCTTCAGAACCAGTAGTTCTTCTCCTTGCAGCCTGTACTTTATTATTTCCAAAGCCGTAAGTAAAGTTGATATTAGCAACCCTTGTTTCCCGGTACGCATGCCATTTTTCTATGTAATTATTATAAGTAATAACTGCCTTAGGCAAATTCGTCCAAAATATATCGGTCATATTAAGGCGGATCGTTCCCTTACTTTTCAAAACAGTTTTCTGGACTCCAGCAGAAATTCCCCATTGCGGTTCGGTAACCATGAATCCATATTGGCCACCGGAACTAAAGCTGCCATTCAATTCTGCAGCCCAGCCTTTTTTAAATGTAAAAGTGTTATCAGTTCTAAGATCAGCCGCTGGCTTTCCATTATTTAATGTAGTGCCGCTAAAGCTTCCATTATATTTCTGATAATAGATGTTTGCATTGTTGATCATGTTCCACCATTTTGTGATCTTCACAGGTGCGGCAATAGTGAGTCCAACATAATCAGATGATTGCAGGTTGATAGGTATTTGAACAGTAACATTTGTATCCGAAGGCAATGCTATTGTTGGAAAAGCTTCTTTAAATCTTGCAAGGGTTATATTCTGGTCATCCGTTGTATGGCTATAGTTCAAGCTGAAGTTTAAATCCTTAACTGTATAGCTAAGTTCATATGACCACGTTAATTGCGGTAATAATCCAGGCTGTCCTGTTGCATAGGTTGTAACATCGATTAAAAATAAAAAAGGGTTCAATTGAGAATAGCCAGGCCTGTCTATTCTGCGACTCACTGAAATGCCAAGCGATTGATCTTCTTTTAATTTATAATTAAAAAAAGCGCTTGGGAATAACTGAAAATATCCTGAATCAAACTTTACATTACCGATCCGTTGTTGCGTGTTGATATTTGTTTGTTCTCCTCTCAATCCGATCTGAAAATCGAATTTTTTATAATCCTTGCTGAAATTCACATATCCGGCATTATTGTATTCTTTATATAAGAAATGGTTTGTCTTTTTTACATCATTCACGGGGCTGCCACTACTCATGTCCGTGAATCTTGCATCATTGTCAGCTGAAACGTAACTGGTCTTAAAGCCCGCCTCCCACTTCACACCTTTTTTCATAGGATTTGTATAATCGAACTTAGCTGTCCGCAACAATAGTTTCCCCACCTGGTCGCCCTCCAATGTATAATTCGGTTGCATGAATGATCCATCGAGCTTATAATAACTGGTAGAATTTAATGTAAGTGAATTTGAATTGTATTCGCCAAAATCAACATCAGCTGATAACTCTTTACCGGTGCTGTCAAACGTGTGCTTATAGTTTACATTCGCCACATAATTGTTGCCGTGATCATTATTTGTTGCAAGTGATCTGAATGTACTTTGTTGTTGTCTTTGCGGATCAAGCATGATGGAACTGTTATTGTTTTTCCTGGTGAAGTGATTAAAGTTTCCATTCACTACAAACCCGGCAATGGTTTTTTTAGAAAGGAACAGATCCATTCCCCACCTGGCAGTATTTGAGCTCAATGGCGATTTGGAATAATTGTCCTTAAGGTCACCTCCATTATAAATTCCATCTTCATAAAAATTTCTATCCAGTAATAAATGATTGAGCCCGATCCGGTAAGCATAATTGTAGTTGCCAAATAGGTTTATTTTTTTGTTGCGGTAATTAAAAGTTGTTCCTGCATTTTCCTTTGGATAAACGCCTTGCCCGTAACCTGCTGAAGCTGTTCCATTGATCCCCATCCGCTGGTCTTTCTTCATGTGAATATCAATGATCCCCGAGTTTCCGGAAGCTTCATATTTGGCAGAAGGGTTTGTGATTATATCTATCCGGTCTATCGCCGACGATGGTAGGCCGCGTAAATAATTTGCCAGGTCAGAACCCGTCATGGGTGTTGGCTTTCCATCTATCATAATGATAACTCCCTGTCTACCCCGGAGACCGATCACATCATTCTGATCAATATTAACTCCCGGAGATCGTTCCAGCACATCCATTGCCGAGCTTCCTGCGCTCACAATACTATTGTCAACATTAACTACCAGGCGGTCGCTTAATTTTTGAATGAATGGCTTCTTAGCGGTTACCGTTACTTCCTTTAATTCTGCTGAGCTGTTTACTGAAAGTACTACAATAGGTAAGGTGGCTAGAGGTTTGATATCGCTAATTTCTGCTAGCGAAGTGTATTGGTCCATTAATCCCGAAAAAGAAATTTTAATGATGTATTTTCCTTCCTTTACATAACTAAATTCAACTAAACCCTTCTTATCCGACAACGTTGTTTTATATAAAGAGCTATCAATGGCTCTAAATAAAGAGGCGCTTGCATTCTCTAATGGCATATTGTTGTCACTGAGTACCTCCAAGCTTATTTTGCCGTTCACCAGCGTTTGGCCTGATGTTACAAAAGCTAGAAGAATTAAAGAAGTGATAAAACTTATGATCTTCATATCTGCGATTTCAACAAATCTCCATTTTTAACGAATGCCTTCGTAGTGATAATCTATTAATGCAATAAATCAATTAATGAACGGTGTATTAAGGTAAATGAGCTGTCCGTTTTTTACATTTTGAAACATTGATGAAAATGCGCTCATCAACGAAATAGATTTAATGACGCAGAACTCTCGAAAGAATTTAAATGTTTTATTTTAAAAATAGCTATGGTGATTGCAACGCTCCACGAATTTGATTTTAAATTATTGTTGCTGGAAAAAAATAACTTTTTCGGTAGATCACGATGTGTGGATCTACCCAAGGACTTTTACTATAACCAATCGAATTACTACTTGGATGATTTTGTGTTCATTAAGAGGTTGCACTGTTAATCTTTGCTGGTGCAGGCTTTTAGCATACCGATGTTATTGTGTTAATTTAAATAAGTCAGTTAAATAAAAGCGTTTATACTATACGTTTACCAATTACTTATATCAATAAAAAAAAATTTAAGGGCATATGTTTTTTCATGCAATAAAACAACCGCTTATTCGCTTTATATTAAGAATCCTAACCACTACCTTACAAAGAAAACGACGAGACTGAGAAACTGCCAACCCATTAAATGTATCCTACCACATTTATCGCATTTCCCTTCAACTCTTTTTGATTACGATTAATTAAGTTTTGGCGCAAGCCATTGTATTATTATATTCCGGGAACGGGATGCAAGATTTTTTTGTTAGGCACTACAGGACAACTAAGAGCCCCGGAATTGGACCGGGGTTTCTTTATTTTTATAAGGTCACCATTGCCGCTACAAGCTGGGTAAGAATGCCAATTGCCAGTCCGGCATAAACGTCTTTTGGTTCATGACTGGAAATCAGTAAACGGGCTGAGCAAACAAGGCCTGCAAGGAGCACTACCATTGCTATCGGCCACGTCATCAGCATTTCATTTGAATTTTGGATTACCAGGAATATCCCGATCCATCCCCCCATGCCGATTGCGTGCATGCTCACCTTAAAATATATATTAGCGATCAGGGCCAGCGATGATGCTAAAAAAATACCCAGGATAAATGATGTCAGCACAAGCGGATATTGGGGCTGTCTTTTAAAAACCATATAAGCCCAAAAAAAGAAGATTCCCGCCGCCATATAAGGAATGATCCTATCTTTTTGGGAACGCAGGTAAATAGAACTTATAAAACCCACAGCTTTTAAAAGCAATACACTTATCAATGGAAAAAATACAAGGTTTAGAAGTGCGATGAGAAGTGTCTGCTTTTTTTGTGCAATAGAAAAGCCGGAAAAAGCAGAAGGATGAACGTATAACAGGAAAGCACAAACGTACAGGGGAATAAAAACAGGATGAAAAATATAGCTTAAAATGCCGGCATAGATCCTTCCGGCAATTGAAGTTGTTTGCTGTTTCGCAGTATCCGGTTCCCCTAAAGTGGTGATGGTATCCATTTATCTTACAAAGCTTACAATATTTTTCGAAGCCTTGCTACAGGAATATTTAATTGTTCCCTGTATTTTGCAACAGTTCTCCTGGCAATATTATAGCCTTTTTCCTGCAGCATTTCGGTGAGTTTCTCGTCACTGTAGGGATGTTTTTTGCTTTCCTCTTCTATGATGTCGGTTAATATCTTCTTTACTTCCCTGGTACTTACTTCTTCGCCACTGTCTGTTTGCAGGCTTTCACTGAAAAAGAATTTTAGCCGGTAAGTGCCAAACTCGGTTTGAACGAATTTACTGTTTGCCACACGACTCACTGTTGATATATCAAGGTTGGTTCTTTCAGCAATATCTTTCAGGATCATGGGACGCAGGTCGGTATCATCCCCAGTAAGAAAAAAATCATGCTGGTAATTCATGATCGCTTCCATCGTGTTAAGCAGGGTATTTTGTCTCTGTTTAATAGCGTCTATGAACCATTTGGCAGAATCAATTTTTTGCTTGATGAAGATCACGGCTTCCTTTTGCCTTTTATCTTTCTTATTCCCTTTATCGTAATCTTTAAGCATGTCACGGTAGCCTTCGCTTATCCGAAGATCAGGGGCGTTCTTACTATTCAGGGTTAGCTCCAGCTTTCCATTGTTATTGGTTATGAAAAAGTCCGGGATCACATAATTTTCACCTTTATTGTTATCACCTACAATACCACCCGGCTTTGGGTTTAGCTTTACGATCTGGGTTATGATCTCTCTCAGCTCTTCATCAGATAGATTTAATCCACGCTGTATCTTTTCGTAATGCTTCTTTGTGAACTCATCAAAATACTTATCCAGCACCTTTATAGCATCTTCGATGATCTTGCCCTGGTTAGCCTTTCTTTCTAATTGCAACAACAGGCATTCCTGTAAATTTCTTGCTCCTACACCCGGAGGATCGAATTGCTGGATCTGCAGGATCAGTTCACTTAATTCTTCCTCATCTGTATCTATATTTTGCCTGAAGGCCAGGTCATCAATGATGGAAGAAATATCCCTGCGCAAATAACCGTCATCATCAAGGCTGCCCACCAGCTGGACCGCGATCTTTTTCTGGTTCTCGCTTAAATTAAGCATACCCAGCTGCTGTAGCATCAGTTCTATAAAACTCGTTTCAACCTTATGCGGAATTACACGGTTATCATCTTTTTCAGGGTAATTTTCATCTCTTAATTTATAATCACCAACATCATCATCTCCTTCATGAACATAATCGCTTATATCTATATTATCGTACTCATCTGTGCTTCCATCCATGTCGCTATCGCCATCCTTGGCATCTTCAAATTCATCCTTATTTTCAAATTCGTCTTCGTGACCTTCCTCTCCCTGTTCGAGGGCAGGGTTTTCCTCCATCTCCTCCTTTATACGTTCATCTAATATAGCAGTAGGCACCTGCAATAACTTCATTAGTTGTATCTGCTGGGGCGATAATTTCTGTAATAATTTTTGCTGTAAACTCTGATGTAATGCCATGCTTTGCTCTTAAATTATCTTACCGGTGCGATTTTTTATTAACATCCGGCAAACTTTATTAAGCGTAAATTTACAACTCTCCTTCATTTTTTATGAAACAAAAGCGTAAATTTTTATTTTTTTGCATGATTATTGTGGGTAAAGCGGCTTTTTCACAATTATCTCCTCAATTCAAGACTGTAATTCATAGCAATAACCAGTCATTCAATTCAGCCGGCCGTAATTTCAAACCATCTTCAATCATTCAATTGCCGGCAAACTTTTCATGTTCACAACTTGGTTTTTTTTGCAGGACAGAGATCAAATTTGAAAAAGCAACCAGGATTCCGTTTAAATTCAGGCTGGGAAGTGTTCAATATAATGATTGGCTTGAAGGGAAAGCCAATTCCGGAGTCTTGCCATATTGACGGCTTCTAATTGATCTCTTAATTTATTTTAGGCAGAGCAGCCGGCACATTAAAATATTTTATTCGAATGGTATCTGAAATTCCGTAAGGATTATTTTCAAACGTTTTGCTGCTATAAAAGACCATGCCCTGGATATTTGGGGTTGCTCTTAATTTTTCTATTTGTCTTGGCACCTGGGTCTTATCTCTCCAGGCCATATTACTTCCGGTCCTGTAAAGCCCGATCCCAATGTAGCAATTCTTCCCATAGGTATGTTTGCTCCACCAATCAACCAACACTTCATAAGCAACTTTTTTATGTCCCATTTCCCAATACAATTGGGGGGCAACATAATCGAGCCAGCCATTCTTTAACCATAATAAAACGTCCGCAAAAAGGTCATCATAATTACTGGGTGCGGCAACTGTTGCGCTGCCATTTATAGCGTCACGGTCTTTGTGCCGCCATACACCAAACGGGCTGATACCAAATTGGCATTTGTTGTTCTCTTCTTTGATCGCATGATACGCCATGCAAATAATAGAATCGGTATTGGCTCTTCGCCAATCAGCCCTCGATAGACCATTGCCGTATTTTTTAAAACTCTGGTAATCCGGGAATTCCTTTTGAGGGATCGGGTATGGATAAAAATAATCATCGAAGTGAATAGCGTCTACATTATACCGTTTCACCACATCTCTTACAATTTTGATCACATATTGCTGCACTTCTTTATTGCCCGGGTCAAAGAAACGTTGATCTCCATAATTAATGAACCACTCCGGGTGTATCCTGGTGATATGGTCTTCAGTAATGGAAGAGGTTGTTGTATTGAATACCGCCCTGTAAGGATTCATCCAGGCATGAAATTCCATGCCTCGCTTATGCGTTTCCTCGATCATGAATTCCAGTGGATCATAAAGCGGTTCGGGTGCAAGGCCCTGGGTTCCGGTGAGCCATTGGCTCCATGGCTCATAAGGGGAAGCGTAAAATGCATCTGTGGCCGGTCTTATCTGCATGATGATCGCATTTATTCCATTGCGATGATGCATCTCCAGCAACTTTATGAATGCTACTTTTTGCTCGTCGCTGGAAACTGTAGATGCCCAATCTATATTGCTGATCGTTGCGATCCACACACCCCGAAATTCAGGTTTTATAACCTGGGCGAGGAGTGTATTTACAGAGAAAAGTAAAATAAGAATCAGCAGCCGTTTCCTATTATGCATTTGAGGAACGGATTTTATCAAGAAGGGTGTTAAGTATTTTTGCTTCTGCAATTGATAGATTGCCAAAAATGGCATCCATCTCCTGTTCGTATTCATCCATTTTTTCCAGTAGTTTTTTTCCTTTGTCTGAGATCACTACGTCAACAAGACGTTTATCTGTGGGACAAATATTTTTTTTCGCCAGGCCCTTTATTATGAGACGGTCTACAATGCGGCTCGTATCGCTCATTTTATCAAGCATTCGTTGCCGTATCTGAAGTGTTGAGATCGGTTTCCCGGCTCCCCGGAGGATACGCAGTATATTGAATTGCTGGCCTGTTATTTTATCACGATCAAAGACGACCTTCATTTTTTCATTCATCCAATTGTATGTGAAAATGAAATTCACAATCCCTTTTTGAAATTCATTTCTGAATTTGGCTTGCGATATATCCTCTTCAATACTCATGTGTGTGGTTAATATTGCAATAATAATAAAAAATAGTATCCAGCTTAGATCCCGTCATAAAAAATAAAGGCAATTATGTTGATAAATAATCCGGCTTATAGGTTAGTCACACCTGCACATCTTTCGCAGAAGTAAATTCATTCATATAGATCTTTACAAGAATGATAAAATAACTTACGAGTAAAGGCCCGAAAATGAGGCCAATGAATCCGAATAAACCCAGGCCGACAATTACACCGATGACCGTGATCATGGGATGCACGTCCCCCATCTTTTTTAATAAGCCCAACCTGGTAATGTAATCGACATTCCCTGTAACAATGATACTGTA
>JBDSDG010000256.1:0-12529 GCA_039920685.1 Ferruginibacter sp. | reverse complement strand
ATTCAACCAGCACTGCCAAAGTTGTTTCTTCAACAACCATATCGGGATTCAATAACCATATATAGCTATTCTCTTTTTTTAATTTTTCAAGTACCTTGTTCATACCTCCGGCAAATCCTTTATTCTGCTCATTTTTTATTAAGATCAATTGTTCCTGATCAGTCAAAGTTGTTTCTGAAAATTCCTCTTCTCTAAAATATTTGTACCTGACCGGTTTGTTGATCATTTTAGAGAATGAGAATGATCGGTTTGCATAATTTGTTTCATTCTGTGCCCAATGTTTCAACTCTTCTAAAGAATCATTTTCAGAATTATTGTCAATAACAATGACCGTATAATTTTCATAAACTGAGCGGAAAACTGTTTCAAGGCATTCAACAGTATCCTGCCATATTTTATAATTCAGAATTATGATATAAACTTTCGGCATCCGGTTATTTAATATTGATCGTGAGCTGGTTCAGTTACAAAACCATCAAGGTTGTTTCGAAACAATTCAATGTTAAGAGCAACCGTGATAAATAATTCTGTCAATAAAAGTGATAGAGCTGTTCCCTTAGCACCAAGTTTTTCCACCAACAGAATATTGACAATAATATTTATAATTATAGCTACAGTAAATATTACCAGGTAGCTTTTTTTTCTATTGAAGGCGATCAGCAATTGATAGGCAGGAATATTCAGGCATACAATAACCGGCACAAAGCTTAATATTCTTAATGCTACTACGGGCAGATGTTCCCCATCTTTCACGAATATGTATACGATCTCCGGAGAAAAGATGAACAAAAGTGTACAACCAGCGACCGTTAAAATAAGAAATGGTAAATAAATGCTTTTGAAAAACAGCGTGGAAGCTTTCTTTCCTTGAATGGTAAGCTGGCATATACGCGGGTAGACAACTTGTGAGAATACAGCGAGCACCTGCCTGACTGCAAAGAATATTTTTTCTGCAATACCGTAGTAGCCTACGATAAGATCATTTGTAAAGATCCGAAGAATGAAAATTCCACTATACAGATAAGTGTTGATAGAAAGATTCGTCACGGTTATTTCCCAACCAGACCTCAATTCATGGACAATATCAGCCTTGTGTGGCACAAGAAATTTTAATCTGAATATCCGCACAGCGATGAATATACTTACGATACCAGCGATAACATTTCCAATTCCCAGGAAGAAAAGAAAAAATACCGCGTCTTTTTTCTCATGAATGAATAATAAAACCAATGCAACAAATACAAGTCGCGAGATCAATGTGCTGATCGTTATATAATGCATTTTTTCCACACCCTGGAAGAACCAACTCACAAGTAAAGATTGCCCTATCACATAAGTGAATCCAAGTAAATACAAAATAAAATGTTGTTTCAAAAAAGGAATAAAAACGGCAGCGACCAATAATACAAGAAACGAAACTATAGTGATCATCAGCTTTGATGACAGCACCGTAAAAAATATTTGTGATGTTTTTTGATGATCCTGGTTGAATAGTGCAACATCCCTTGTTGCGGTAAGATTAAAACCATAATCGGATAAGGTAGATATATAGATCATGACGACCTGCGCAACTGCCACCACCCCGAATCCATCAGCACCGATCCTTTTGATCACAAATGGCATAACAAGCAGTGGTAACAGGAAATTTGTCCCCTGTACAATACTTAAAGCAATAAAATTGGTGAATAGTTTCTTATTATTATTCGTAGCCATGATCATTTATGAAAACCTGGTGCCGGGTTAAACCGGTAATATAAATGTATGCATAACAATAGAAATTAAACAGGTTGATTTGAAGCAACCATGTTCATTCGAACTGCGTTTATGAAGATATTTTATATTGTATATTGTGAGAACATATAGATATACTTATGTCAGAAACACAACTGCGACAAGAATATAAGCCAGATGACCTTGATCTCGTAAGGCTTCTTGAGCGGATCTACTCGTTTTTCAGAAATTACGGAAAGCTACTTGTCGCATTTTCAATCCTTGGAGTTTTATCAGGATTCGTGTTATATAAGGTAGCACCAAAAGTATATGGCTCCTCCATGCTCCTACATTCTTTTACATTGTCAAATACAGAACAGATAAAGATCATAGAAACCTGGAATGATCTTTTAAAGAATAAAGAATATAAAGTATTGGCAAAGCGCCTTCATTGCGAGCCTAAAATGCTTGAAAATGTAAGAAAGCTATCTGCGATGGAAATACAAAAGCTTTACATTCCAAATAACCCCAACGGATTTATGGTTGAAGCTTTGGTAAAAGATAATAACGTTCTTGATAGCCTTGGTAAAGGAATTGTATATGGCCTGGAAACAACAGAATATATAAAAGCAAAATTGGATGCCAGGCGCTCAACCCTTTTGCAATTGATCGATAAAGTAAGGTCGGAAATAATTAAACTCGATTCTACAAAAAGAAACATTGAATACAGCATCAATAACAATAACCAGCATTCCTCTTCGTACATTATTGACGTATCTGGCATAAACATCCAAATGATCGGACTGAATGAAAAATTGTTAGGTTACCTGGATGAATTGAAATTTACAAATGCGGTACAGGTACTCCAGAACTTTGAAAAATTCAGAACGCCTGTTGCACCGAAATTATTAAAATCTTTATTACTTGGATTAATCGGGGGTTTAGCGCTGGGTTATTTTCTATCGCTGTATTTGTACGTAAGGAAGAGGGTAACAGAACAGCCACGGTTTTGAAAGGTAAATGTATAAGCCCAATCAACATATTGCATTCTCAAAACGGTTAGACCTGTTCATATTTTTATGGTATCTGTGTTTTTTTATTAGCCTGGCCTGCTGCTTCCGCGCCATAAGTAGTATTTCCATTATTCTTATCATAGTCACCGGACTGATTAAAAATAAACTTGACACAGGCTCCTGGATAAATCCGCGATTAAAAAACGCATTTCTCATTTCCTGCTGCCTGTTCTACCTGCTCCAGGCGACCGGGTTGCTATTTGGGCCTGGTCTACAGGAGAATTCAAAAGAATTGGTTTTAAAAAGCGGAATAATATTTATTCCCTTCGCCATTTGTTGTAATTATTACCTGGATGAAATCACTCGCAACAGCCTTATGAAATATTTCATTTGGATACTCGCAGCAGCGCTATTTTATTGCCTCCTTGCCGCAGTACAAAATTTTTATTCGCATCATCGATCGGATGTTTTCTTTTATCACAAACTTGTGATCCCTTTAAAGCACCATCATGCTGTCCAGGTATCCATCATTGTCTTTTCTGCGGTTGTATATTTGTTGGAAGCGGTTAAAAGATCAGCATATGTGTTAAACAGAAAAGTAGACTTGCTTTTACTATTTTATTTCACTGTTTGTATAATATTACTATCATCCAAACTGATCATTGCCTTTACAATAGTTACTTTTCTTTATTACCTGGTTAATGCACTAAGAAAAAGGAAAAAAGGTCGGCCTATTGTTTTATTCACCTTGTTTGCCGCAACTGCTATGATGGCTGCAGTCATTTTAACCACTAACAAGGTGAGCCAAAGATTTAATGAGATCATTTCAGGAGATATAGCGCTGGTGCAGCAAAAGAATTTCGATCCAAATGTTTATTTTAATGGATTACAATTCAGGGTGCTTCAACTCCGCTTTGTAAAGGAGATACTAACAGAAAACAATGCATGGTTGACCGGAGTCTCCGCGAATGCACAAAAACTGCTCGACAAAAAATATAGAGATACCAACATGTTTATTGGAGAACCCGGTTCAAATGAGCATGGCTTCATTGGTTACAATACACACAATCAATTCCTGGAATCAATATTACAATCCGGGATCATCGGCCTGATCTTCTTTTGCCTGATCATCCTTTCTATGATATGGCTGACCTTAAAGAGAAAAGATCCTGAGCTTACTTTTATGGCGACATTACTGATCGCATATTGCTTAAATGAATCTGTGTTTGAGAATCAATATGGTATCATCTTATTTACCTTTTACCCAATGTTTTTTTATGCTGGAAGATCTACTGACCCATTGCAGGATAAAAATAATTCCTACCTTAATCTAATAAAAAACAACCATTTTTATTAGCATACGTTTTCAATAATAAAATGAACAACCCGGTTTGAAATGAAGAGAAGGACCAGGACAATTATCGTAATTTTATGGATGCTGGCGGTTATTGCTGGAGCTTTTGGATATTACCTATACAATAAAGGGCCTGTTGATGTTGAGGGCAGTTCTTCAATTCAGATTAATGCCAAAGAGTTGTATCAAAAGCTTAGCACAGATTCTGCTACAGGCCTAAAAATGTACGCAGGAAAGGTTTTGGGGGTTCTGGGAATTGTAAAAAGTATATCAGTAAACCAAAGCAAAGAGCAAATTATCCTACTGAAGACTGATGTAGAAACAGCTTATGTAAATTGTACAATGGAGCAAACTGCTGTTGTAAAGCTGGATCAGCAGGTTGTGATCAAAGGCATATGCAGCGGGATCGGGCAAGGAGATCCTGATCTTGGCATAGAAGGAGATGTATACCTGACAAGATGTTACTTAAAAAATTAATTCATGAAAACGATCCTGTTTTTAATTGCAATACTAGTTTGTTACATGGCTACTGCACAAAAAGTGTATACCAAAAATGGCTCTATCAGCTTCTTTTCCAAAGCGCCTTTGGAAAACATCAGTGCAGATAATAACCAGGTTACAAGTGTGCTAACAATTCCTTCCGGCGATTTACAATTCTCTGTCCTTATTAAAACCTTTCACTTTAAGAAAAGCCTGATGGAACAGCACTTTAACGAGAACTACTTAGAGAGCGATAAATATCCCAAGGCTGTTTTTAAAGGAAAGATAACTGAATCATCCAAAATAAATTTTACTACTGACGACATTTACCCGGTTGAAGTAGCGGGCGATCTAACTATACATGGTGTTACAAATAAAGTAACTGCGCCAGGGACGTTCACCGTAAAGTCAGGTGTTGTAACAGGCACATCTAAACTACAGGTGAAACTTGCAGATTATAAGATCAGCATACCCAAGATTGTAAAGGATAATATTTCCGAAGTAGTCGATATATCAATTTCGTGTGTTTATGACCAAAAAATGTAAACTATATGAACATTATGAGAACATTTTTATTATTTGCATTTCTTTCTTTTATGGCCAATGCTTTATATGCCCAGGACACGACTGATGTTTTGGCTAAACTTGAAATGGATCCGAAACGAATAGATTATACTTTTGCAACCTTTAAATCAACACGGCTTATAAATGGCCACTCGGTTGAGAACATTGGCAAAGGTGTTTTAGATGTAAGAATATTGCACCGCTTTGCTCCATTAAATACAGGCATATATAATTTCTTTGGATTGGACCAGGCGTCTATGCGAATGGGTTTTGATTATGGTTTTACAAATAATTTCATGATAGGAGTGGGTCATAGCACCTGGGAAAAAACCTATGATGCATTCTTTAAGATAAAACTATTACGGCAATCCACAGGTGCAGTTAATATGCCAATAACGGTTTCGTATGTTCCAACCATTGCCGTTCGCACGAATTTTATCGGTCCGGATCATTTACCTGCAGGTCAGAAAAGAATACATACAACATTCCTTGATAAAAGCAGCTTTACACACCAGTTGATCATTGGCAGAAAGTTTTCACAAAATTTCTCTTTACAATTGATGCCGACGTATATCCATCACCATAACCGGATAGACAGTATTGCAAAATATACCAGGAGCAGGGATAATTATATTTATGGTGAAAAAAGAAAGAACACGGTTGCTCTCGGAATAGGTGGCAGGTTGAAAGTATCAAAAAGGATCAGCCTTAATGCAGAATACTATTACCAATTACCTGATACCAGGCCAGATAACTGGGGATATAATTGCGTGTCGTTTGGTGTAGACATCGAAACAGGGGGACATGTATTCCAGTTGCATTTCACCAATTCCAATGGCATGACCGAAAAATCATTTATTACTGACACTGATAATAAATGGAGGGATGGTTCCATCCGGTTCGGCTTTAATCTTTCAAGGGTATTCAATATTGGCAAACATCACTAGCATTATCTTCTTACCCGCTTTATATATAAGCCGTAACATTTTGGTGTTACGGCTTTGTTTTTATAGCTTTGTGTCGTTGCAAGGGCGGATTTGTTTATTGTTCAACCCCGGCAACTTTAAAATAATTGAACTAATAAACGAAGACATCTCCACCACTCTCCGGGATTTGAAAATCGTTTAAGTTTTAATTTTTTTTAATGTTGAGCCGGCATGAAGTCGTTGTTGAGCATTATAGGCAGATCGTCGTGCAAACGCAGGATCGCAGTCTTGTACAGCATAAATATATCAGCAATGAAAACAGCTATTAAAGAATTACTAAAAGAACGCATACTCATCATTGATGGCGCAATGGGGACCATGATCCAGCGACACAAGCTTGAAGAATCCGATTACCGCGGCGAGCGTTTTAAGAACTGGCATACCGATGTAAAAGGTAATAATGACTTATTAAGTATTACGCAGCCTCAGATCATAACAGGCATTCACAAAGAATACCTGGAAGCTGGTGCAGACATCCTCGAAACCAATACTTTCAGTAGCACAAGCATAGCGCAGGCAGATTATGAAATGCAATCACTGGCTTATGAATTGAATGTTGAAGCTGCAAGATGTGCACGGGCTGCAGCTGATGAATACACGGTAAAAGATCCCTCAAAGCCTCGCTTCGTTGCCGGTGCCATTGGCCCTTTGAATAAAACCTTGTCGCTCTCTCCGGATGTAAACAATCCGGGTTTTCGTGCTGTTACTTTTGATGAAGTTGCTGCTGCATATCTTGAACAGGTAAAGGGACTTGTTGACGGAGGTGTAGATCTATTATTGATCGAAACCATCTTTGATACATTGAATGCAAAGGCCGGGATCTATGCAATGAAAAAATATTTCCGTGAAAGCGGAAAAGAATTGCCGATCATGATCAGCGGCACGATCACCGACGCAAGTGGCCGCACGTTAAGCGGTCAAACACTGGAAGCATTTTATATTTCAGTGATGCACGCAGACCCTTTAAGTATTGGACTTAACTGTGCGCTCGGTGCCAGCGAGATGAGGCCATACATTGAAGAATTATCGTCTATTGCAAGCTGTTATACATCTGCCTATCCAAATGCCGGGCTGCCAAATGCATTTGGAGAATATGACGAGCAGCCTCACGAAACTGCACACATTCTCGAGCAGTGGGCTAAAGAAGGATTTCTGAATATTGTAGGGGGTTGCTGCGGAACAACACCTGAGCATATAAAGCATATCGCAGAGCAGGTGGCAAAGTTTAAGCCGAGGGAATTACCGGTGGAAATAGAGGTTTAACCACAGAGTTATTGGAGTTTTTCACAGAGTCTAATTGAGTAGCATTTAAAATCTTTGTTGAAACCCTTTCTATCGGTTAATAAAATCATGGATGAAATAAATATGCTTACCGAACAGATTCTAAAATATGTATTAAAGTGCATTCGGATTTAGGCCCTGGTTTATTAGAATCATCTTACAAGGAATGTCTTTATTATGAGTTGACCAAAAACGGAATTTATGCAGAAAAAGAAAAGTCATTGCCTTTATATTATGAGGAAATTAAAATGGAGATAGGTTATAGAGTTGATTTAATGGTACAGAATAAAGTTGTTCCTGAGATTAAATGTGTAGAGTATTTTACAGATGTACAAAGTGCTCAATTATTAACTTATTTAAAACTTTCAGGTTGCCGTGTAGGATTGTTACTTAATTTCAAAACGAAGAGTTTAAAAAACGGCATCAAACGTTTCATACGATAAAATACACTAATAATAACTCTCCAAACTCTGTGAAAATAAACTCTGGGATCCTCTGTGGTAAAATAAACTCTGAGTACCTCCACGGTTAAAATAAAAATAAAAAATGATTTCAATAAACCCATATTTAAAACTCTCAGGCCTCGAACCCCTTATTATTCGCCCTGAAACTAATTTTGTTAATGTAGGTGAGCGAACAAACGTTACCGGTAGCAAAAAATTTGCACGGCTTATAAGGGATGGTTTGTATGAAGAAGCGCTATCTGTAGCACGGCAGCAGGTAGAAAACGGAGCACAGATACTGGATGTCAATATGGATGATGCCTTGCTTGATGGTGTAAAAGCTATGACAACCTTTTTAAATTTATTACAAGCTGAGCCGGACATTGCCAAAATACCCGTCATGATCGACAGCAGTAAATTTGAGATCATTGAAGCAGGGTTAAAATGTGTGCAGGGCAAATGCATCGTGAATTCGATCTCGATGAAAGAAGGAGAAGCAAAATTCATTGAGCAGGCGATCACCTGCAAAAACTATGGCGCTTCTGTGATCGTAATGGCATTTGACGAAGCAGGACAAGCAGATACAAAAAAACGTAAAGTTGAGATCTGCCATAGAGCCTATAAAATACTTACAGAACAAGTTGGATTCAGGCCCCAGGAGATCATTTTCGATCCAAACATCTTCGCCATTGCAACTGGAATAGAAGAACACAATAATTATGCGGTTGATTTTATTGAAGCTGCTGCAGAGATAAAAAAACTGATGCCACTTACCAAGGTAAGTGGAGGAGTAAGCAATGTATCGTTCTCATTTCGTGGCAATGATCACGTTCGCGAAGCTATACACAGCGTATTCTTATTTTTTGCTATCAAAGCAGGAATGGATATGGGCATTGTAAATGCAGGCCAATTGGTGATCTATGATGAAATTGAGCCTACTCTAAAACAATTATGCGAAGACGTTATTCTGAATAAGAACAATGACAATAACGAAGGAACCGAAAAGCTCATCCAGTTTGCTGAAACTGTTAAAGCAAAAGGAAAAGAAATAATAAAAGACGAAAGCTGGAGAAACGAACCGGTTGAAAAACGATTGTCCCATTCTCTTGTGAACGGTATAACCGATTATATTGATGCAGATACAGAAGAGGCCAGGATAAAATATCCTAAACCCCTGGATGTTATTGAAGGTCCATTAATGGATGGAATGAATGTGGTAGGCGATCTGTTTGGAGCAGGTAAAATGTTTCTGCCACAGGTGGTAAAGAGTGCACGTGTTATGAAAAAAGCGGTTGCTGTTCTTACTCCTTACATAGAACAGGAGAAAGAAGACCGTAAGAATGCGCATATTGCAGCAGGAACCACCAATGAAGAAACTGCCGGCGCTGCAAAAATATTGTTGGCAACAGTAAAAGGAGATGTCCATGATATAGGAAAGAATATCGTTGGGGTTGTGCTTGGCTGTAACGGCTATGATATCATAGACCTTGGAGTAATGGTAGCAACGGATAAGATCCTTGATACCGCTGTGAAAGAAAATGTTGATATCATTGGACTTAGCGGCCTCATCACTCCCTCTCTTGATGAAATGGTTCACGTAGCCCATGAAATGAAGAGGCGGGGGATCAGGCTTCCATTAATGATCGGTGGTGCAACAACCTCCAGGATGCATACCGCAGTAAAGATCGCTCCACAATATGATGATGGTGTAGTGCACGTGTTAGATGCCAGTCGTAGTGTAACCGTTGCAGGTAGCCTATTAAATAAAGAACAGAAACCTGCATTTCTTGAAGGAATAAAAATTGAATACGATAAATTAAAAGAAGATTTTGGAAACAAAAGATCTGCAAAGCAATTTTTGAAATATACCGAAGCACAGGAAAATCGTGCTGTGATCATGTGGAAGGATTTCACACCAGTAACGCCGGCATTTATTGGTACTAAAGGATTTGATGATTATTCGCTGAAAGAGATCGCAGTATATATTGACTGGCAGCCGTTTTTCATAGCATGGGAAATGCATGGTAAATTCCCGCAGATATTAACTGATCCTGTTATTGGAACTGAAGCAACCAGGCTTTATAAGGATGCTAAGGAATTACTAAGCACAGTAATTTCAGAGAAATGGTTATCAGCCAAAGGATCTGTTGGATTCTGGCCGGTATGTAAAAAAACACCGGATTCTGTTGTTGTTAAAAATAATGGCAGGGAGACCGATCTCGAGTTCTTGCGCCAACAGGTAAAAAAGGCGGCTGGTCAACCAAATCTATCGTTGGCAGATTTTATTAAACCCGATTCTGAATTCCCTGATGGTGAAAGATCGACGGACTTCATTGGCGGTTTTTCCGTAACCATCAAGGGAATTGAGATACACATTAAAAATTTTGAAAAGAATTACGATGATTACAATAAGATCATTTTACAAGCTTTAGCTGATCGCCTTGCTGAGGCATTTGCAGAATTATTGCATAAAAGAACAAGACAGGAATTCTGGGGATATGTTTCTGATGAACATCTTACAAATGAACAATTGATCGGGGAAGAATATCTCGGGATCCGTCCTGCCCCCGGCTACCCTGCCTGCCCGGATCATACGGAAAAGTATAAGCTTTTTGAATTACTGGGTGGTGAAGAAGCAACGGGTATCTCTCTTACGGAATCGCTTGCTATGTACCCCGCCTCTTCTGTTTGCGGATGGTATTTTGCTCACCCTGAAAGTAAATATTTTGGCGTAGGCAGGATCGAGAATGATCAACTTGAAGATTATACAAAAAGAAAAGGACTACCTCTTGAAGAAATGAAGCGTTGGCTAAGGCCAATACTTGAATGATCAGCAAATTTTCATAGTTAGTTCACCCATCAGCCCATTTACAAATAATCAAAAACTGTTGATTATTTTTACACCCATCAAATATTGAATGAAAGATGCGTATCATTTCATATAATGTAAATGGGATCAGGGCTGCTATAAAAAAAGGGTTTCTTGAATGGCTAATGACCGACCCGGCAGATGTTATTTGCCTGCAGGAAGTAAAAGCACATCTGGTGGATATAGATATAGAAGCAATAGAAAAAGCCGGGTATACAGGCCATTATTTTTGTGCACAAAAAAAGGGATACAGCGGGGTTGCGATCCTCTCAAAAATAAAGCCTACAGCTGTTTTTGAAGGATGCAATATGGAACAAAGTGATTTTGAAGGAAGAGTGATCGGGGCTGATTTTGGCCCGGTAACTGTTATTAGCGCTTATTTTCCTTCTGGCACAAGTGGCGACCTAAGGCAGTCATATAAATATATATGGCTGGACCAATTCCTTGATTTTTTAAATGACCTTAAGAAACAGCGAAAAAATTTAATTGTTTGCGGTGATTATAATATTGCTCATGAGGCAATTGATATTCATAATCCTGTTGCAAATAAAAAAACAACCGGTTTCCTTCCGGAGGAGCGTTCATGGTTTGATAGATTCCTGCAGAATGATTTTGTTGATAGCTTCAGGCATTTAAACAAAGAACCGCATCAGTATACCTGGTGGAATGTGCTAAGACCTAGCAACAGGCTTGACAATAAGGGCTGGCGTATTGATTATATCAATGTTACAAACAACCTAAAAGACAAGATCAAAGCTGTTAATATCTTCCCGGAAGTAAAGCATAGCGATCATTGCCCGATCTACGCAGAAATTGAAATTTAAAATTCCGTCATTCACAATGATACTGTATAACATTACGATCAAAATAGATCCTTCAATTCTGGACGAATGGCTTACCTGGATCAAAAGCGAACACATCCCACAGGTAATGGATACAGGCTGTTTCATTCGTTTTACCATGTTTAAATTATTGGAAGTTGATGAAGCGGATGGGACCACCTTTGCAATACAATATTTTGCAGAGAACAAATCGGACTATGATCATTATATTGAAAACCACGCTGGTACTATGCGCCATCAAACGATCGAAAAATGGGGAAATAAATTCATTGCCTTCCGTTCAGTGATGGAAGTTGTTAACTAAGTGTGCAAAACAAAAAAAAATAAATAAAAAATATTTGATTACCCGCTACAAGCCGCATGGGCAAAGGGATTGCTGATTCAAAACTATCAAACTCGCTACAGGTAAGGATTTGAGGTACATTTGTCCGAAGTATCCATTTATTAATTTCGATTGGTTTTTCGTGAAATCCTTGTGGAATGCGGATTTCAGCGAATTCTAAATTTTTAAAAATCGCAAAAAAGTTTTTGTTGGAATTAAAAACCTTTTATATTTGTCGCACACAAAATATTCAAACACTTAATTATGAACAAAGCAGAATTAATCGCAAAAATTGCTGATGATGCAGGCATTACTAAAACGCAGGCAAATGCTACTTTAGATTCTTTCATTGAAGCAGTAACTAAAACATTAAAAGGTGGTAACAAAGTAACATTAGTTGGCTTTGGTACTTTTTCTGTTTCTAAGAGAGCTGCTCGTAACGGCCGTAATCCTCAAACAGGAGCTGTTATAAAAATTAAAGCAAAGAAAGTTGCTAAGTTTAAAGCAGGTAAAGAATTATCAGGAAAGATATAACTCCTGGCAAACGCACTAAAAGCTCCGGAGCTTAAATACCGGAGCTTTTTTATTACAATTATAAAATCTAATCATATTATGGGACGGGGAGATAAAAAAACAAAAAAAGGAAAAACTTTTAAAGGCTCTTT
>JBDSDG010000255.1:0-3677 GCA_039920685.1 Ferruginibacter sp. | reverse complement strand
AAAGCCCATCAAAAAAGGATGACGGGCTTAATGTCTTATATACTTGTTGATGTTCTTACTTAGCGAGTGCGTTCACCTTTCTTGCAAGCTTGCTTTTTAAATTTGCAGCTTTATTCTTATGAATAGTTCCACGTTTAGCCAGCCTGTCGATCATCGAAGCTACTTCCGGAAATTTTGCTGTTGCATCTTTTCCGCCTTCAATAGCGCGAATATCACGAATTGCATTACGCGTTGTTTTACCATAATAGCGGTTACGTTCATTACGCTTTGCACTTTGACGGACATCTTTCTTAGTTGCTGAATGGTTTGCCATTTAATCCTTTTTTTGGGCTGCAAAGATAAGGGAATCCGTGTAACAGCCAGTAATTTTGATTGATTTTTTTAATATGGCCCTACAGAGGATTGTGGGAATCCTTTTTGAGGGCTCATTGTTTTAAGTTGTAAACTATAATGCCCGATATTTGCAGCCAATCAGAAAGCTAAGTAAACCAAGATTTTCAGATGAAGGATTTCCAATATATAACAAATTCCGACCCTTCCTATATAGAAGACCTGTATAATAATTATATCAAAGATCCCGCTACAGTTGACCCTGATATCAGGAGATTCTTTGAAGGATATGATTTTGCTGTATCTAGCGGTCCAAAAGCAGCGACAAATGGACATGCGAAAACCGGAACAGCCACCTCCAGCTTAAATTTAGAGAAAGAATTTGCAGTATTTCGACTCATTCATGCATACAGGCGGAATGGCCACCTGGTAGCCCGCACCAATCCGATACGTGAAAGAAAGGATCGGAATGCGAATTTGGACCTGAATTATTTTGGATTGTCAGAAGCCGACCTTGATACAGAATTCGAAGCCGGAAAACATACCAAAATAGGGAGATCTACCCTAAAGAATATCCTGGATCATCTCCAGCGATCATATACCCACCATGTAGGTGTTGAGATCGGGACGATCAGGGAAGATAAAAAACTCGAATGGCTGCAAAATGCAATGGAGGTGGATTTTCATAAACCTCTTTCACTGGAACAAAGGAAACGCATTCTTCAAAAATTGAACGAAGGCGTTATGTTTGAAAAATTCCTGCACACAAAATATGTTGGACAAAAAAGATTTAGCCTGGAAGGAGGGGAAACAACTATCGCGGCCCTTGACGCGATCATTAACACTTCTGTCTCAAATAATGTAGAAGAAGTTGTTTTTGGTATGGCACACCGGGGACGGTTAAACGTACTTGCAAACATTATGGGCAAGACCTATGAACAGATATTTACTGAATTTGAAGGAACAGCAACACCTGATACAACAATGGGAAGTGGTGATGTTAAATACCATGTAGGTTTTAGCAGTGAAGTAGAAACTGTTACCGGAAAAAAGATCCATTTAAAGCTTTGCCCGAATCCTTCACACCTCGAAGCCGTAGATCCCCTGATAATTGGGTTTGCAAGAAGCAAGGCAGATGTTTTGTATAATAGTGATTTTGATAAAATATTACCTGTTCTTATTCATGGAGATGCTTCCGTGGCCGGTCAGGGGGTTGTGTATGAGGTATTACAAATGAGTGGCCTGGAAGGTTATTATACCGGAGGAACAATTCATTTTGTTATCAATAACCAGATCGGCTTTACAACTGATTTTGATGATGCTCGCAGTTCTGATTACGCTACATCAGTTGCTTCAATGATCAGTGCCCCTGTATTACATGTAAATGGAGATGATGCCGAAGCGGTGGTTAAAGTTTCTGAGATCGCCACATTGTACAGGCAGGAATTCAATTGCGATATTTTTGTTGACATGGTTTGTTATCGCAGGCATGGCCACAATGAAGGGGATGAACCTAAGTTCACCCAACCGCAACTATATGCGTTGATCGATAAGCACCTCAATCCACGTGAGGTTTACACACAGTATCTGATAGAGAATGGCGAGCCGGATGCAAAAGCCCTTGCCAAGGAAATGGAGCAAAGCTTTCTTTCTCAATTACAGGACAGGTTAGACGAAGTAAAACAAAACAAGCTTCCGTATACTTATCAAAAGCCCGAAACATGGTGGCAATCACTGAGGCGGGCTACTCCGGAGGATTTTAATTCATCGCCTGTCACAGCGATCAAAGAAGATGCACTCAAGCGATTGTTTGATGGTTTAATGAAATGGCCTTCTGATTTCAAGCCCCTGAAAAAAGTCGAAAAACTTATTCAGGACAAATTAAAACTCTTCAGTGATCAAGGTAAAATTGACTGGGCCACTGCAGAATTGCTTTCCTATGCCAGCTTGCTCACTGAAGGTAAGGACGTGAGAATGAGCGGGCAGGATGTTAAGCGTGGCACCTTTAGCCACCGGCACTCAGTTATTTACGATGAAGTAAATAACAACGAATACAACAGGCTTGATCATTTTGCTGAAAACCAGGCGCCTTTCAGGATCTATAATTCCTTATTGAGTGAATATGCAGTTTTAGGATTTGAGTATGGGTATTCCATGGCAAATCCAAATGCATTGGTGATCTGGGAAGCCCAATTTGGGGATTTTATGAATGGGGCACAAATAATCATTGACCAATTCATTGCAGCTGCAGAAACTAAATGGCGACGAATGAATGGTGTTGTTTTATTACTGCCTCATGGATATGAAGGACAGGGCCCGGAACACAGCAGTGCAAGAATGGAAAGGTTCCTGCAACAATGTGCTGAGTTAAATATGGTAATAGCGAATGTAACAACCGCAGCGAATTACTTTCATCTGTTACGCAGACAACTGGCATGGCCATTCAGGAAGCCGCTCGTTGTATTTACACCAAAAGCAAATCTTCGTCACCCGGGAAGTTTCAGCCAGGTGAGCGACTTTACCACCGGAGGGTTCAGAGAGATCTATGATGATAGTTCTGTTAATGATCCATCAGCAATAAAAAAAGTGATCTTTTGTTCAGGTAAAATATATTTCGACCTGCATGAAAAAAGGAATAAAGAAAATATAAACGGGGTAGCAATTATTCGCATGGAGCAAGTATATCCGTTACCACAAAAACAATTGGACGAATTGTATAAGAAATATAATAAGGCTGTCTGGAATTGGGTACAGGAAGAACCATTGAATATGGGCGCAGCCAGTTTTTTACGGATGAACCTGAAAAATATAAACTTCTATATCGTCAGCAGGCAACCAAGTGCGGCTACCGCTACTGGTTATGTAAAAGTGCATGCGAAGGAACAAGCGGAAATTATTAATACTGCGTTTAGTATTTAACTGCATAAACCCATATCATTAATTCAAGCAAAAAATTTCAACAATAAAATAACTTACGATCAATGTTTCAAAGTTTAAGTGAACGCCTGGAAGGTGCATTCAAGAATATCAAAGGGCAGGCAAGGATCTCGGACCTTAATATTGCAAACACGATAAAAGATATACGCCGTGCATTGGTTGATGCAGATGTGAATTATAAAATAGCCAAAGAATTCACGGATAAGATTAAGGAAAAAGCTTTAGGTGAGAAGGTACTAACCGCGGTCAGTCCGGGTCAATTAATGGTAAAGATCGTGCAGGATGAGCTGACCGAATTAATGGGCGGAACAGAAAGCCAGTTCAATATTACCGGGAATCCCGCAATTATATTAGTTGCCGGATTACAGGGTAGCGGTAAAACAACTTTCAGCGGCAAGCTTGCAAATTAT
>JBDSDG010000254.1:0-3590 GCA_039920685.1 Ferruginibacter sp. | reverse complement strand
GTTTTACTCCATCCCGGAAATGCTGCTTTTGCGGCCTTAACAGCATCGTCCAGATCTTTTGAAGTAGACATTGGCACTGTTGATAAAAGGTTTCCGTCTAAAGGAGATACTACCTCTAACGTCCTTTCTGATTGCGAATTGACGAATTTTCCGTTGATAAAATTCTGTTGTGCTGCGTATTTCATGTTAATATATGATTGTATTTATTTTATTTATTTAGGAGAAAAATAAAAATAATGTATTTTTAGATAGAAATAAAAAAGTATTTTCATAAAAACAATAGAATTTAAATCATTGGCTATGGTTCCGCCTGATACAATTACGCTTGATAAACTGGATTTTGATATTCTTTCCTGTTTGCAGGAAGATGGAAGAATGTCCTTTACCGTGATCGCTGATAAATTAAATGTTTCCATAGGCACTATCCGCACCAGGTTCAACAAGCTAATTGAAGATGGCACAGTGAATATAATAGGCCGTGTTGATCCTGATAAGGTTGGCTTTAGATGTTATGCTCATATTGCAGTGTATGTAAGGCCGGCAACCCTAAAAGAAAAAGTAGCCCAAAAAATTGCTAAACTTCCTGAAGTGAGTTTCCTGGCTATGACCTCCGGCGATTATGACCTTGAAGTAGATGTTATGTGCAGGGATAACAATCACCTGGTAGATTTTGTAAATCATATAAGTAAAATAGAAGGAGTTCACCAAACGAAGACGACCATTTATTTCAAGGTATATAAATATGCGCAGCCCGATCTCAGGTTATTGAAATGATCACATCAACCATAATAATATGCCGTATGCTTTAATAACCGGGGGGAGCAAAGGTATCGGCTATGCAATTGCTGAAGCCCTTGCCCGGAGATCTTTTGATCTTGTATTGATCGCCAGGCACCCGGACGCATTATTAGAGGCTAAGCAAATATTAGAAAACAAATATAATGTACATGTTCAAGTGTACAACTGTGATCTAAGCAAGGAAAACTCGGCTATCAATGTTGCGGAATTCTGCATGGAAAATAATATTGACCTGCAAATCCTTTGTAATTCTGTAGGTATCGGCGGTTCCGAGGATTATCTTAATAGTAGCTTACCTGACTTGCAGTTTATGGTAGCTCTTAATATCGGAGCTATGATGTCTCTTACAATGGAACTGTTGCCATTGCTAAAGAAAAATACTCCTTCCTACATTCTGAATGTATCCAGCATGGCAGCTTTTGCTCCTATTCCAATGAAGAATATATATTCTGCAACCAAGTCGGCCATACTTTACTTTAGTTATTCATTGCGCTACCAGTTAAAAAAACACAAGGTAAGTGTAAGCGTACTTTGTCCGGGGCCTGTATTCACAAAACCTGAAATTGAAAAAGTAACGATCGATCAATTAGGCAATCTAGGAAAGTTAATGGCTGTCTCCCCCCAAAGGGTAGGTGAAATCGCGGTAGGTGGTTTATTAAACAAAAAACTTGTCATTATTCCCGGTGTAATTTCAAAGTTGATGTCGGCAGTAATTCGAGTGATTCCTCGCCGCCTTATCACCCATATTTATTACAAGATGGGTAACCAGAAAATGAAATAGAACATAAATATTTTTTATATTAGTATTTCAATTCATTTATTATGAATAGTAAGGTAAAGATCTATGGACATCCAATACATCCCATGCTGGTTTCTTTCCCGGTAGCCTTCTATACTGCTGCCTTCGCTTGTTTTATCGCTTACAATTCTAATGCGGAGGCTTTCTGGTTCAAAGTAGCATTGGTCGCAAACATTGCAGGTGTGGTAATGGCCGCAGTCGCTGCAATTCCAGGTTTTATTGACTGGCTATTTATTCCAAAAGATACGAAGCCAAAGAAAACCGGCTTACTGCATATGCTTTGTAACGTATCAGCATTGGTTTTATTCGGCATTAATTGGGCAATGCAATGTGATAAATGGAATGAGGCAACTCCCTCAATCGGGTATGCTATCCTCCTGACAGGTGGAGGATTTCTTTTAACGCTTGTAGCAGGATTTTTAGGATGGACAATGGTACAAAAGCATCATGTTGGGGTAGAGCCATTTATAGAATGAGTTATACTTGTATTGATCCATCACTTTTTTTTAAGAAGCTTTGTATATTTTTTGATCAATGCCCATGTTGTGCGATCACAATCAAAAACAGAATTTATTCCTTGCTCTTCCTGTGGCGGATCTCCCATAAGATCGTTACCTTCTTTCCAGAATAATTGCCCCGGTATTGGCCTTGCAGATCCACTAAAAGCCCAAAAATTAATTCCTGCAATAGGACCTTTATTTTTTACACTTCTTTTGTGTTCTTCAAGAATAAATTTATAATAAGTGTTGCGGGATGTTACCGGACTTTCTGAAGAAAAAGATTGTTGATCACGTGGTAAGCCAAATTCTTCAATTACCAAAGGCTTATTTATTTGTAAAGCAATTCTTTCATGATCATCAATATATTCCTTGGTTTTTTGAATGATCACTGGCATTGCGGCTGCAATTGAAGTATCAGCATACCAACCCCAGTTCTTTGGCCATATATGAATGGTGAGATAATCAATTGCAGATTGTGTGTGAATAGCTGTATATAGTTCCTTTGAATTCTCAGTACCAATGATGCCTTCTGTTCCAATGGTTATCAAATGGTTTTTATCGATCGACCTTATAATTGATGTAATTGAGGAGATCCATTTTTTGTAATCTTCAATTGCTCCCGGACGCATTGGCCGTGGCTCATTGGCTATCTCCCAGCTCATGATAGCAGGTTCATTAATGTAAGAAATTCCGCTGTAAATATTCTTATGTTTCAATACATATCTTAACTGGTGTTCATAATCAGATTTGCATGATCCACAGGAATAGAACATGCTTACCTGGTCCCTTAATTCATCCCAGCCAGGTTTTCGTTGAAGCGTAGAGTCAGCTAACAATCCATTCCAATTCAAATATTGTAAGAAACCACCACTCCATTCCCAGTTGTTGCTTAAATAGAGAACAGCTTTCATATCTCGTTTAGCCATTTCCGTTAATAACAGGTCAAGTCCTTTGAGAACATCTTCATTGAACCCCCCTTTCTTTGGCTGCAATGCGGGTGAAACTCTTTTTACACCGTTTATAGGTCCTGTGCCTTCTGCGCCAACCAATACCCGTAAGTTACTTACACCGTTGGATCGCATAAAATCAAGTTCATAGATCAATCTTGCTTTTCCCTTTTGTGGATCTTTTTGCAATGCAAGCAGGCCGCCATACCAATAATTAGCGCCTATAAAATAATAAGACTTCCCATTAAGGCTAAATTGGGTTCTATTTGTTTTTACAAAAAGACGTTTTGTTTGTGATTGTAAGAGAAGTGGAAATAGCAAAAAGAATAATAGAATTATTCGCATAAGACGTTTTTTGTTACACAAAATACTGGAAAAAAAACAGCTGCCTTTTTAGGGCAGCTATTTATGTTTTGATTTGAAGTTGATTAGAAAATAGTCGCTACAATTTAATAAGCTTGATGCTTTGCATTTCATTAGCCTGTACTACTCGAAGGATATATATTCCTTTTTTGAAATTATCACCAAATTTAAATTGTTGGTTTC
>JBDSDG010000253.1:0-9338 GCA_039920685.1 Ferruginibacter sp. | reverse complement strand
TTACGAATACACAGGGAGTATTTAGTTTTGTGGGCTTAGTAACCGGTAGTTACGATTTCCAGGTGTCAGCCGTAGGATATACTACGTTAACGAGAAGAATGCAAATTACAAATTTAGACAGCCAGCTCAATTTTCAGCTATCAGATGAGGCAGTACAGCTTGAAGGCGTTGTTGTAACAGCACAGAAAAAAGAAGAGTTCGTACAAAAGGTTCCTTTGAGTATTTCTGTGATATCATCTAAGCAGGTCTCAGCGTACCGATTGTGGAACAGTAAGGATCTTACAGCAATTGTACCCAACCTATACTCGGCACATTCCGGTGACGAAAGAAATGTAACTGCCATACGTGGGATCGCTACTACATCGTATGATCCAGCGATAACCACATACATAGATGGTGTAAACCAATTTACACTCGATACATACATTGCAAATCTTTTTGACGTTGAGCGGATCGAGGTCATCAGAGGTCCCCAGGGAACCTTGTACGGCAGAAATGCAATGGGTGGAGTGATCAACATTATAACAAAACAACCAGGCAACAAGATGAATGGATTTGCAGAGATCAGCGCAGGCAATTATGATCAACAACGATTCAGCGGGGGTATAAGAACTCCACTGGTAAAAAATAAATTATTTTTTGGAGTATCCGGGTTGTTTTATTCACGTGATGGATTTTATTCAAATAGTTTCAACAATACATCTTTCGACAAGCAGCATGGCGTGATCAGTAATTCATATTTGAAATTCATTCCAACCACGAAATGGGCTATCACGCTAAACGCAAAACATCAGAATATTGAAAACAATGGAGCCTTCCCACTGGTAAATGGTGTTAAAGAATCATTTGATGAGCCATTTGTACTGAACCAGGATGCCATCGCAAAAATGACAGACAAAACTTTTAATGGGTCCTTGTCCGTTAATTATAGTGGGCGCATTAATTTCAGTTCTCAAACCTCCTACCAGTCAAATTATAGAAAATACAATTCTCCGTTGGATGGTGACTTTTCCCCGATCGACGGCATAACTATAATAAATGATTATGGACGCAGCTGGAATAACGTTAAGGTTTGGACGCAGGAATTAAAAGTCAGTTCCGGATCAAGGTCGGGCTCCAAATTAAACTGGACACTCGGGAATTATTTATTCAAACAAGATAACCCTGTAAAACAGGCTGTTCATTTTGGTAATGATGCTATGCTTTTTGGTGCCCCGGATATAAACTTTTCTATTATTAATGAAACTAAAGGCAAAAGTACAGGGATCGCTTTTTTTGGCCAGGCATCTTACCAGGTAATTGAAAAAGTTAACCTGATCGCAGGATTGCGTTATGATCATGAAAACAAAAAATACAATATTCGGGGACAGTATCAAAAAGATCCCGATCCTACCCCGCTATTTGATACAAGGCCTGATACAAGTGCCAGCGTAGATTTTAATGCATTTTCGCCAAAGGTCGGCCTGGCGTTTAATGTGAATTCCCACAGTGATGCTTTCCTTACATACAGCCGGGGATTTCGCACAGGTGGCATGACCCCATTATCTTCAGATCCATCACAGCCACCATTATATCCTTACAAACCTGAGTACAGTGATAACATTGAAGCTGGAATAAAAAATAATTTATTCAACAACAGGTTACAGTTCAATGTATTTGGATTTCTTACGTATGTAACGGATGCGCAGGTTCCAACGCTGCTATTGCCCGATGCCGTTACTGTAACAAAAAATGCTGGAAAACTGGTTTCCAAAGGAGTAGAGCTTGAAGCTGCGACTACGCCGGTAAAAGGATTACAGGTTAATTACAGTTTTGGTTATACACATGCTACTTATAAGAACCTTAAGTTGTCACAAAATGGTTCAACAGTAAACCTGGAAGGGAAGAAACAAATTTATACGCCGGATGTAACATCCATGCTGGCACTGCAATACACGTATAACCTGGGTACCAAACAACAACTAAAGCTCATTGCAGGCGGGGAATGGAGCTATCTTGGAAGACGAACATTTGACCTGGCAAATACTATTGAACAGCATGACAACAGCGTAGTAAATATTCGCTTAGGTATGTCAGCCAAATATATTTCATTGATCTTCTGGATAAGAAATTTAGCTGATGAAAAATTCATTGCATACGCTTATGATTTTGGTGCGATTCATTTAGCAGATCCGCAAAGTTTCGGCGTAACATTGTCTGCAGGATTTTAATATTTCGAAAGTGTGAAAGACATAAAATATGGCGATTTTTGAAACAGAAAAGCTTATATGCCGCGAATTTGAATTAAGCGATGCGCCATTCATTTTAATATTGCTTAATGATCCAGGCTGGATCCGGTTCATTGGCGACAGGAATATCAGGTCTACAGAGGATGCAAGCAATTACCTGCAAAATGGGCCTATGAAAAGCTATACAGAAAATGGGTTTGGCCTTTGGATGGTCGAAATCAAAGTAACTCTTACTCCTATCGGAATGTGTGGTTTGATCAAAAGAAAAGGATTGGAAAATGTTGACATAGGCTTTGCACTGATACCTGAATTCGCAGGAAAAGGATATGCTTATGAAATTGCAATTGCCACGATGAACTTTGCAAAGAATATTTTACACATTGATAAAGTTGTTGCCATAACTTCCGCGGAAAATTTACCTTCCATTCGTTTACTGAATAAAATAGGAATGTCGTTAGAAAAAATCATAACGTTGCCGGGAGAAGAAGTTGAATTGTTGTTGTTCTCGGAAACACCAGCCTGAACCTGTCACGCAAATAATTAAATAAAAGATCAATGAGTAATCTTCAAACACTTGAACCAGCAGCATTGTGGAAAAATTTTGCTGATCTGAATGCTGTGCCCCGTGCATCTAAAAAAGAAGAAAAGGTTATACAATTCATGATCAATTTTGGAAAAAGAAATAACCTGGAAACTCTTCAGGATCAAGTAGGAAATGTGATCATAAAAAAACCTGCAACGGCGGGAATGGGAAACAAACAACCAGTTGTTTTACAAAGCCACCTGGATATGGTTCATCAAAAGAATGGCGAAACAATTTTTGATTTTGATACACAAGGAATAGATATGATCATTGATAATGATTGGGTGAAGGCGAAAGGAACCACGCTTGGTGCGGATAATGGAATTGGTGTGGCATCTATTATGTCGATCCTTGAATCAAAAGACATTTCTCATCCGCCAATTGAAGCCTTGTTCACCATTGATGAGGAAACCGGCATGACAGGTGCACTTGGCTTAAAACCAGGCTTGCTTTCATCCAGGATATTATTAAATCTTGATACGGAAAATGACACAGAATTAACCATCGGTTGTGCCGGGGCGGTCAATGTCACAGCTTCAGGAAAATATGAAGCGGTCCCGGTTCAAAATGATTCATTTGCATTCAGGATAATTATAAAAGGCCTTGCAGGCGGCCATTCAGGAATGGACATCCATATCGGGCGCGGTAACTCAAATAAGATGATGAACAGGATGTTGAGTTTTGCTGCTGAAAAATTCAATATCTCTATAAATTATATTGATGGTGGAGGATTACGCAATGCGATTCCCAGGGAATCAATTTCAATAGTTACGATCCCTGAAAAAGAAGCTGATACTTTTCAATCGTTTATTAAGGAACAGGATCACATTCTTAAAGCAGAATATAAAACTACCGATCCGAATTGCGCTATTATTTTAGAAAAGGCAGAAATGCCTTCCTCGGTATTATCAAAAGAATTTCAGAAGCGTTTATTGAGGGCAGTTTATGCTTGTCCAAATGGTATTTATAGAATGAGTCCTGATATCCCCGGTTTGGTACAAAGCTCGAATAACCTTGCCCGTGTGCTGGTAAAAGATGGAGCTTATTCTATTCTTTGCCTCACCCGCAGTGCTGTAGATAGTGAAAAAACAGATCTTGCAAAAGCTATCATCAGTGTATTTGAATTGATGAATGCAACGATAATTTTGGATGGTTCCTATCCCGGATGGGAACCGGATCCTAAATCATCTATTGTAAGCCTTATGAGTGGACTGTATAAAGAATTATTTAATGGTTCTCCTGAAGTAAATGCATGCCATGCGGGTCTTGAATGCGGGATCATTGGTGAAAAATATCCGGGCATGGAAATGATCTCATTCGGGCCTAACATTTTAGGCGCACATTCTCCGGATGAAAGAGTGCAGGTTAGTTCGGTTCAGAAATATTGGAAATTTTTAATAGAAACATTATCGAAGATACCTGTAAACAAATAATTGTTAAAAGATAGAATACCAGCGTATATGCTGTAGATAATTCAATTTATGCTTGAGAAAATAGTTTCGATTATCTAAGGGAAAACTTAAGAATTTTTGTAGAAGTAATAATGAAATCAGATGAACTTCCTTACTTTTTCTTCGATCTCGTCCATTGTGATACCGCTGTGGCTTTCATCATAAATGCAATTGCCATCTTTTATTATAAGGATCTGTGGCGATTCATGCTCCACCATAAATTCCTGTTCTATTTTATTGGATAATGAACGATACCTGATGAGGTCGAGGTAGTAAAATTTTACATTGGTAGGGATAGAACTGCGCTCCAGCCTGCCTTTGGCCATGCTGCTAATGGTACAACGTGTGCTGTGCTTGAAGATAACCTGCGGTTGAAGAGAGGATTCATGCTTTATAAGATCCAGCTGTTCCTCCCCGGTAAGTGGGACCCAATCCATCATTGATATTTATTACTGAACATTTGCAGGGCAACCTGTCTTCCTGCTGCTTCCGCATCCGCTTATAACTGTGCCAGCTATCATTAATGCAAAAACAGCAATAAGTAATTTTTTCATTTTTATTATTTTAATAATCCACAAAGATAATGGATGAATCTTAAACGGAAAACTGGATGAAAAAGTACTTCCAACTACAATTTCTTATGGTCATTTACCTACATTTGCGTTTTATCAAATTACTAAACCCTGCTTATCTATGTTACATCTCACCCGCCCGGTCGCATTTATTGATCTTGAAACAACGGGAGTAAACCTATCACTTGACCGGATCGTTGAAATTGCAATAGTCAAAGTATTGTCAACGGGTGAAAGGCAAGTGAAAAGGAAACTGCTTAACCCCGAAATGCCTATCCCAAAATTTACGTCAGATATCCATGGAATAACGGACGAAATGGTTAAGGATGCGCCTACATTTAAACAGTCTGCAAACGAGATAAAACAATTTTTGGAAAATTGTGATCTTGGTGGATATAATAGCAACCGTTTCGATATTCCTATGTTGATGGAAGAATTTTTGCGTGCGGGTATTGAAGTTGATCTTACAGACAGGCGGATGATAGATGTTCAGCATATTTTTTATACTATGGAACCGAGGACCCTTACCGCTGCATATAAATTCTATTGTCAGAAAGACCTTATTTCTGCCCATAGTGCAGAGGCTGATGTGCAGGCAACAATTGATGTATTAAACGCCCAGCTTGACCGGTATAAAAACCTGGGTAATTCGGTTGATAGTATTCTTGAAGCGATCGGTGAGGAAAAAATAGTAGACTATGCACGCAGATTTTGTTTTGATGATAAGGGACAAGAGATATTTAATTTTGGAAAATATAAAGGCCGGCTTGTCAGCCAGGTCCTAAAATCGGAACCCCAGTATTACGACTGGATGATGAAGGGTGAATTTCCTCTGCACACAAAGAAAAAACTTACTGAACTGTTTAACAGGGCTTTGTTAAAAAACAATTAACTAAATGTTTATCGAATACTAGGTAGGGATTATATACTAAATTTGAGAATAATCCCTTTCAGCCAGTTTGGAAAAAATTGTGATCATACCTACTTTCAATGAGAAGGAAAACATTGAAGCTATCATAGGTGCAGTTATAAAGCTGCATCAGCAGTATCACGTGCTCGTTATTGACGACAATTCTCCTGATGGAACTGCTGATATTGTCAAGTCTTTATTCCCAAAATATCCTGGTCAGTTATTTTTAGAAGAACGCCGGGGAAAGCTCGGACTTGGCACTGCATACATACATGGATTTAAATGGGCACTGAACAATGGGTACGGCTATATTTTTGAGATGGATGCTGATTTTTCTCACAATCCTTCTGACCTTGAAAGCCTGTACAATGCTTGTAATTCAGGTGGCGCGGATGTAGCGGTTGGTTCAAGATATGTAAAAGGCGGGGCGGTGGAGAACTGGCCATCAAACCGGATCCTCTTATCAAAAGGCGCTTCATTGTATACCCGCTTACTTACCTGGATGCCTGTGCAGGATCCCACTGCCGGTTTTGTTTGTTATCGCAGGGAAGTATTAGAGACCATAAATCTTGATGGAATAAGTTTCGTCGGGTATGCGTTTCAGATAGAAATGAAATTTGCGGCATGGAAGCTTGGATTTAAGGTAACAGAAGTTCCGATCACTTTTATAGATCGCCAGCAAGGCGCAAGCAAAATGAACAAGGGTATTATCAAAGAAGGTGTTTGGGGGGTTCTTCACCTTAAGTGGCAAAGTATATTTAAAAATTACAGCAAGAGAGTTACCAATAAGGATTTTATCGAATCCCCCTTATTTCCTCAACACAATACATTGATGGAAACAAAATAGTTTGCCGGTCACCGTTTCCTTTATTATTTAAACGCAGGATGAAATTGCTGTAAGGTAGTACGCAGGAATTCCCTGTCAAGATGTGTATATATTTCTGTAGTTGTAATGCTTTCATGACCCAGCATTTCCTGAACCGCACGCAGGTCTGCTCCTCCCTCAACCATATGTGTTGCAAAGGAATGGCGGAAAGTATGCGGTGAGATATTCTTTGTAATACCAGATTTTTTCACGAGTGCTTTCAACATGATAAAGATCATTACCCTGGTAAGCCTGCTTCCTCTCCTGTTTAAAAATAAAATGTCATCTTCTCCTTTTTTAATTTCAATATGGCATCGGATCGTACTCCTGTATATGTTTATATATTTTATTGCAGACTCACCGATCGGCACCAGCCTTTCCTTATCACCTTTGCCAATTACTTTAATAAATCCCACATCCAGGTAAAGGCAGCTGATCTTTAAATTAACGAGTTCGGATACACGTATGCCGCAGCTGTACAGGGTTTCAAGAATAGCTTTGTTCCTTCCGCCTTCTGGTTTACTAAGGTCAATTGCATGAATGATCGCTTCTATTTCCTCAAAGCTGAGTACATCAGGGAGAAGTCGTTTTAACTTTGGAGCTTCCAACAAAACCGTTGGATCGGTTACTGAAACCTGTTCCAGCAGGCAATATTTATAAAAACTTCTTAACCCGGAAATGATCCTTGCCTGGGATGTGGAAGTCATTCCAAGCTCATTAACCCATTTCACAAAACTCTCAAGGTCTGATAGTTTAATGTCATCCGGTGTTTTCATTTCATTTTTCACCAATAGGTATGAAGTGAGTTTTTCAATATCATGCAGGTATGCCTCGACAGAATTTTCTGCCAATGATTTTTCAAGCTGAAGCCATGCCTTATACCCTTTTTTATAAGCCTCCCACATTTATATATTTTATTCAGTGATCGTTGAAACGGGCAACCCGTTCAGTTTTCATCAATATTAAATCATCCTACAATTTAATTAAACATTATTTTCGCTCCTCAAATAACTTATCAACTAAACCACATGTTACCTGTAAACTTCTGGTCATACAGAAAAAGGCTTTCCATTTATAGAAAAACATTCAGAAGCTTTTTATTGCGTACCGAAAGAAATCCTCCAAAAGGAATTGATAAGTTAACACCGATCATTGAACCGCAGGTGTGGGCCGAGGTTGACTGCCTTTCCTGTGCAAACTGTTGTAAAAAAATGACTCCTACTTTTACAGAACAGGATCTGAAAAGAATTTCTGCTCATTTCAACCAGACACCCGAGGCATTTAAAAAACAATGGCTGAAAAAAAGCAACAATGATCTCGTAAACAAAACGGAACCATGCCAGTTTTTAAATTTAACGGATAATAAGTGTTCGATCTATGCCATCAGGCCTGTTGATTGTTCCGGCTTTCCACATCTTTCAAAAAAGAAATGGAGCGACTATGCCCATGTGCATAAACAAAACATCGACTACTGCCCTGCTACTTTTAAAATGGTAGAGAAGCTCAAGATGCTGGTAGAAGGGGGGCTTTAGGATGGTTGACGTTTGACGTTTGATGATGAGATTTTATAAATAAACATCATCGATCAAGAAGTAGTCTACCGAATTATCTTCTTTCATATTTATTGATAAAACATCAAACTGGATGCGCTGCCAGTGAGGGTAAATTATGAGGAACTCTTCTGCTGCATTGATCAGGTACTTTATCTTTTTTGTGTCAACGTTTTCTTCAGGATAGCCGAATTTCAGGGATGTTCGGGTCTTAACTTCTATAAAATGTAATATTCCATTTTGCGAGGAAATAATATCAACTTCCCAATTCTTATGTCTCCAGTTGGTGTGTAGTATTTCATGTCCCTTATTAATAAAGTAGGTAATCGCCAGGTTTTCTCCAATGCTTCCGGTATGATTGTGTCGGGCCATCCTCAAAACTAAAGGGAATTGCCAAGATGTGGATTTTATCAACTATTATTTTTTAAGCCACATTGCCAATGGGAAAAGAAGTTTATTGCTTATTTTTGCGTAAAATAAAGAAAGATGAATAAGCAGAACAGGTACGGGATCATGCTTGCAATCGGGCTGGTGATATTGGCGGCAGTTTCAAGGGTATTGATGTATCCCGATAATTTCAGCCCGATCATTGGGATGGCAGTTTTTTCAGGTGCGGTGATCAAAAGCCGCAAAATGGCTTTCTTACTGCCGATCTTATCTATGTTCCTTTCTGATGTCATGTTTGAAGTGTTTCATATTGCAGTTGGATTTTGGGGATGGGGGCAGTTGGTTGGCTACGGTATACTTGCACTGATCACTATACTGGCATTTACTCTTAAGAAAATTAATGTGGTTAATGTAATTGGATTTTCAATAGCATCATCGATTATCTTTTTCCTCTTATCAAACCTTTCATTCTTCATACTCGATAATCCAACCTATCATACTTACCCACAAAATGCTAATGGATTTTTACAATGCTATATCCAGGCACTTCCATTTTTCAGGACAAGCCTGATCGCAGACCTGGTCTACAGTGGAGTATTGTTTGGGACATATTACCTGGTTTCAAATTATGTGATCAGAAGCCTTAAGCCGCAAGCTTCAAGTTTTAGATTATAAGCAAGAAGTATAAGGAATCGCAAATATGGAAACTTCCAACCCGTAACTTGCAACGCGGAATTCTGCTCAAACCTCAAACCTCAAACCTCAAACCTCAAACCTCAAACCTCAAACCTC
>JBDSDG010000252.1:0-13176 GCA_039920685.1 Ferruginibacter sp. | reverse complement strand
TGAAATGATCGACCTTATTTATAAAGATATTGCTGCGAATGATGTGCTCAATTTCGCATTGGCAGTTCCTGACCCTTCATTGCTGCCTGCAGCCAAACTTAATAAATCGGTGGTGTATGCACTGCGAAATACTAAGGATCATTGCCTGAATTACGAACATACACAGGGGAATCCTGAATTGCGACAGCAGGTTGCAAAACTTGCATTTAACTGGGGCGGAAAGATCAAATCTGAAGAAGTAATAATAACATCTGGTTGCCTTGAAGCCATCACTGTTTGCCTTAAAGCTGTTACGAGTCATGGTGATACGGTCGCCATTGAATCACCTACCTATTTCGGCATCAACCAGGCTATTGAAAGCCTCGGATTAAAAGTACTCGAAATTCCTTCTGATCCCGTAAATGGAATAGATCTTCCATACCTCCAAAAAGCACTTAAAAAATTCCCGATCAAGGCGTGCGTATTTGTACCAAGCTTTAATAATCCTTTTGGAAGCTGCTTACCGGATGAGCATAAAAAGAAATTGGTTGAGATCATAACCCGACATAATATTCCCTTGATCGAAGATGACATTTACGGCGAACTATATTTTGGCAAGAACCGGCCAAAGACCTGTAAATATTATGATACAAAAGGGCTGGTCATGTATTGTTCATCTATTTCAAAATCTTTAAGTCCAGGATACCGGATTGGCTGGACGATACCGGGGAAATTCTTTGAACAGGTTAGACAGATAAAACGCATTCATAACATAAGCAGTCCTACCATTACACAAGCGGCAATCGCTCATTTTCTAAAGAATGGAAGGTATGAATATCATTTGAAGAATCTTCGCAAGGCCTTACATACACAAAGCCTGAAATACGTACAGGCGATCATAGAATATTTTCCGCTTGATACAAAAGTATCAAGGCCGCATGGGGGTTTTATACTTTGGCTTGAGCTTAATAAAAAAGTGAATGCCTTTAGACTGCGGACGGAAGCGATGAAACATAAAATCTCAATTGTTCCCGGTAACATATTTTCTGCTGGGTCCAATTATTCCAATTGTATCAGGATTAGCTTCGGTAAACCATGGAGCAATGAAGTGGAGGAAGGATTAAGGTTGTTAGGAAAATTAATTAAAGGAATGATGTGATTTTTTCGGATTAGACTGGTTTAATTAAGTATGATTGACCAGTAAACTGGTTCAAAAAGTTCACTTCTGTTATGGCTTTTATATTCAGTAATTTAATATTTTACATCTTTATTAAGGGATTGGTTTTTGCTAAGTGAAGGTAACTCTCCCCTGGTTAAGGCACCATCATAAACAAACTGTAATAGCGCATGCAAGTTTTCGGTCGAAAAAAAAATGATAATGATTTCTTTGAACTACTCCCGCAAGCGATCAATAAACTAAAGAAAAATATTTTTGACCCATTTTTTGGGGACGATTCAAACGGAAAATCCTCAGACGAACGCTCCCCTTTACGATCTGAGATATTTACAAAAGAAAAATTCGCAATACATGCGATAGGGCTTGCAAAAAGGCATGTGCTGGTCTATGAGCCGGCACAGGAACAACTTTTGAAGCGGCTTTCAGAAAATGAGCATATTCTCCTGGAAGTTTATTCTTTGCTTACAGAAAATTTAAAGAATAATAACCGGATCGCTCCTGCTGCTGAGTGGCTACTCGATAATTTTTACCTGATCGAAGAGCATATTTATACTGGCAAAAAACATTTACCCAAAGGTTATAGCAAGACATTACCGAGATTATTAAAAGGTGAATCAGCAGGGTTACCTCGCGTTTATGACATGGCTGTAGAAATAATTTCCCACAGTGATGGCCATGTTGATCTTCAAAGTTTGACAGCTTTTGTAAATGCTTACCAGACGATCAGCAATTTAAAACTGGGAGAATTATGGGCAATCCCAATCATGCTAAGGCTCGCACTGCTGGAAAATCTTAGGAGGTTAGCTATCCTGATAGCAGAAGAGATCAATAATAAATCACTGGCAAATAAATGGGCTGATGAGATGATCAGCGTTGCCGAAAAAGATCCAAAGAACCTTGTCCTGGTGATCGCTGACATGGCAAGGTCTGATCCCCCTATGGAGAGCACTTTCGTAGCAGAACTTACCAGGCGGTTGCAGGAAAAAGGAAATGCGCTTTCACTTCCACTTAACTGGCTGGAGCAACGCCTAGCTGATTTAGGCGTAACCGGGAATGAACTCATTCAGCAGGACAATCAAAACCAGGCAGCAACGCAGGTTTCAATTAGCAACAGCATCACAAGCCTTCGTTTTGTAAATACAACTAACTGGAGGGATTTTGTTGAAGACATCAGTGTAGTTGAGGCTACCCTTCGCCGTGATATCAATGGTATCTATGCAAAAATGGACTTTAATACGCGTGATCATTACAGGCATGCTGTTGAAAAAATTGCAAGATACAGCAACCTTTCTGAGCAAGCTGTTGCTGAATTAGCAATACATAAGGCAAAAGAAAGCCATGATAAAGATCCTGACCAGAAAAGATCGCATGTTGGTTATTATCTTACTGGAATTGGATATTTGATAACTGCAAAAAGCGCGAATGCCAGGGCTACGGCGTATGAAAAATGCAGCAGGCTAACCTACCGGCATCCATTACTTGCTTATCTAGGAAGCATATTGGTTCTATCGTTACTTATTTCCTGGATACTTATACAGGAAGTATCAACTGAAAATCTACAGCAGGGAATATTCATAGCAGTTTCAGTGATCGCATTTCTCGCCACAACACGACTCACTGTTTCCCTTGTTAATTGGTTAAGCACGATTTTATCAGATCCTGCTTTATTGCCACACATGGAATATTCGAAAGGCATTCCTGATGAGTCGCGGACAATGGTTGTAATTCCTACCCTTATTACTTCCATCACATCCATCGAACATTTGGTTGAAGGGCTTGAAGTGCGCTTTCTGGCGAATAGAGACATCAATCTTTTTTTTGCATTACTGACTGATTTTAAAGATGCAAAGACAGAACACCTTTCAGAGGATGGAGTGCTTCTACAAACCATAAAGAACAGGATAGAAGAACTAAATAAAAAATATCGCAGGGCATCCTATGAAACCTTTTTCCTTTTTCACCGACCCCGGAAATATAATAAATATGATAAGATATGGATGGGGTATGAAAGAAAGCGGGGCAAACTCAGTGATCTGAATTCCGTGTTACGTGGCGAGGGTCATGATCATTTTTCAGAGATAGTTGGTGATCGATCGGTTCTAAGCAGTATTAAATATGTTATTACATTAGACACAGACACGCAGTTACCAAGGGATTCTGCATGGAAGATGATCGGAACCATGGCACATCCCCTGAATGCGCCGGTTTATAATGAAAAAAAGAAAAGAGTAACAGAAGGATACAGCATACTTCAGCCCAGGGTTTCAAATAGTCTACCCGCTGCCGATAGTTCATTATATGCACGATTACACGGCAATGAGCCGGGAACAGACCCATATACCAAAGCTACTTCTGATGTATACCAGGACCTGTTTTTCGAAGGTTCATTTATTGGTAAAGGAATTTATGATGTAGATGCTTTTGAAACAACGCTTAAGAACAGGTTTCCTGAGAACAGGATCCTAAGCCATGACCTGCTGGAAGGATGTTATGCCCGGGCGGGACTTATTTCCGATGTGCAGCTTTACGAAGAGTATCCGCTAAGATATGATACTGATATGCAGCGAAGGCACCGGTGGATCCGTGGCGATTGGCAAATAGCAAGGTGGATCCTCCCATTTGTTCCCGGCGCAGACAGGAAACTTCGCAAAAATCCATTGAGTCTTTTCTCGCGATGGAAAATATTTGATAATACCAGGCGAAGCCTTGTGCCCCTGGCCCTTACATTATTACTGTTATTTGGATGGACACTGTCTTCAGTTCCGTGGTTCTGGACACTAGCTGTAACGCTGATCATATTGTTGCCTGCAATTGTAAATTTCTTTTGGGACCTGCTAAACCGTCCACCGGATGTACTTTTTTCACAACAGCTTATCTATACCGTTAGGTCGGCCTTTAATAATTTCACCCAGCAATTACTTGAACTCACATTTCTCCCATATGAAGCATATGTAAATATAAATGCGATCGTCGTAACACTATGGAGAATGTTCATTTTAAAGAAAAAATTACTGGAGTGGAATCCATTTGGTAACAGGCAGCAAGGAAAGATCACCATCTTAAATGCATACCGGACCATGTGGTTCGAACCATTTTTTGCATTTGCAATTTATAGTTATCTGACGATCTATGACCCAACTGCGGTCTTATTTGCTTTGCCTTTTCTAAGTTTCTGGATGGCTGCGCCATTGATAGCTTATGCAGTAAGCCGTCCAATACCAGTTGTAAGAATGCATATATCTTCAGACAAAACGGTTCAGCTAAGAATGTTGTCAAGAAAAATATGGTGTTTCTTTGAAACGTTTGTAACCAAAGAAGACAACTGGCTTCCACCGGATAATTACCAGGAAGAGCCGGTTGAGCGGATCGCACACCGAACATCTCCCACCAACATAGGACTCTCCCTCTTATCAAATTTGACAGCATATGATTTTGGCTATATAACAGCTTTGGAATTTATTGAGCGTACAACCAACACCGTTAATACCATGCAGCAAATGGAACGATATCGGGGCCACTTGTATAACTGGTATGATACAATTTCGCTTGTACCCTTATTTCCAAGGTATATCTCTACTGTTGATAGCGGGAACATGGCTGGTCACCTGATAACGTTAAAGCAAGGTCTTTTATCAATTCCTGATAAAAAGATCGTCGAGGCAAGTTTCTTTAAGGGACTGATCGATTCAATTAATATATTGGCTGAATACAGCAATGAAAAAGATTTATTGATCCGGTTCAAAGAAAAAATTGAGAGGAAATTTTCATCCCGGTTAGAAACGCTGGCTGGAGTTAAAGAATATGTCCAGGAATTGGAAGTCTCGTTTTCTAACATCCTTTTGGAGATGGATCTTGAGCCACACGGATCGGATGATGTTTGGGCACAAAAGGTATTGCACCAGTTAACCTCGCAAAAAAATAATATCATTTCACTGGTGCCCTGGCTGCTTTTCGCTGAGGTACCAGAAAAATTCAAGGACCTGATACCGGATCTGCCTGCTATCCCCACATTGAAGCAAATCGCATTGATAGAACAGATCCTGTTGCAAAAGATCATAAAATATTACACGCCGGATAATACCGAAACGGAAAATCAATGGCTCACGCGATTCAGGGAAGCAATTACAGAAGCTGCAAGGCGAGCGAAAGAATCGATTCTTACCATTGAACAGCTCGCATTAAAATGCATGAACCTTTCAAACATGGATTATGATTTCCTTTTTGACCGGGTTCAAAATCTATTATCCATTGGATACAATGTTGAAGATCACCGCAGAGATGGTAGTTATTATGACCTTCTAGCCTCAGAAGCAAGGCTGACAACATATGTTGGAATAGCCCAGGGTAAATTACCGCAGGAAAGCTGGTTTGCTTTAGGCAGGCAACTTACAAACCAGGGCACTGCACCTGTATTACTATCGTGGAGTGGATCCATGTTTGAATATTTAATGCCGTTGCTGGTAATGCCAACCTATGAGAACACATTGCTGGATCAGACAAATAAAGCTGTTGTACAAAAACAAATTGAATATGGACGCAAACGCGGTGTTCCCTGGGGAATTTCTGAATCCGGTTTTAACCTTGTTGATACAAACCTGAATTATCAATATAAAGCGTTTGGCGTTCCGGGCCTTGGATTTAAAAGAGGACTGGGAGAAGATCTAGTTGTTTCACCGTATTCTACAACAATGGCCTTAATGGTTGCACCTTCAGAAGCATACGATAATCTCCAGGTTTTAAAAGAAGAAGGTTTCGAAGGACGCTATGGATTTTATGAAGCTATTGATTATACAACCTCGAGATTATTGAGAAAACAAAAGCGTACGGTCATTCGTTCTTTTATGTCCCACCACCAGGGAATGTCATTCCTTGCATTGTCATACGTGCTGTTGCAACGGCCGATGCAGCAAAGATTTGAATCAGAGGTACATTTAAAATCCACATTATTATTATTACAGGAGCGCATACCGCGCGTTACAACCTTTTATTCGCCGAGCGTGCACGCGGGGGATACAAGCATTGCATCCGGGGCTGATGCCTCTATCAGGGTTATCAAGACGCCACACACAGTTGTACCAGAATTACAATTGCTTTCCAATGGAAGGTATCATGTTATGGTAACAAATGCCGGTGGAGGTTATAGCAGGTGGAAGAACCTTGCAGTTACCCGTTGGCGTGAGGACAGCACCTGCGATAATTGGGGAAGCTTTTGTTATATCCGTGATCTTGAAACAAACCTGTTCTGGTCATCCGCATTTCAACCAACCCTGCAGCAGGGAGAAAATTATGAAGCGGTCTTCTCACAGGGAAGAGCGGAATTCCGTCGCCGTGATTTTTCCCTTGAAACTCATACAGAGATCGTAGTATCACCTGAGGATGATATTGAATTGAGAAGGGTTCATATCAGCAACCGCTCCCGGAAAAAAAGGACGCTGGAAATAACAAGCTATGCAGAAGTTGTACTGGCGCAGCCTGCGGCAGATGAAGCTCATCCTGCATTTAGTAACTTATTTGTTCAAACTGAACTACGTGATCAGAGACACGCAATTTTATGTACACGCAGGCCACGATCTGTTGATGAAAAGTCGCCCTGGATGTTTCACCTGATGAAAGTTCATGATGCAGAGATCATAAACATCTCTTACGAAACTGACCGTGACAAATTCATCGGAAGAGGAAACACTATCAACCAACCTGCTGCAATGAAGCAACCAGGTAACCTTGAAAATAATTTCGGATCGGTCCTCGACCCTATTGTATCAATTCAATACAGGATCGTATTACAGGGAAATGAATCAGCTACGATTGACATTATTTCAGGGATGGCAGAAACAAAGGAATTGTGCAATCACCTAATTGATAAATACCAGGAGCGACATTTATTCAACAGGGTCCTGGAGCTTGCGTGGACCCATAGCCAGGTAATTCTTCGCCAGATAAACGCTGTTGAAGCAGATGCACAACTGTATTCAAGACTGGCTGGCTCTATCATTTACTCGAACCAGTATTTAAGAGCAGATGCATCAGTCATTATCAAGAACAGGCGTGGTCAATCAGGTTTATGGAGCTATGCGATCTCTGGTGATATTCCTATTGTGCTGGTACACATTGAGGATGCTACCAATGTTGCATTGGTAAAACAAATGGTGCAAGCCCATTTATATTGGCGGCTGAAAGGCCTGATAGTTGACATGGTGATATGGAATGATGATCATGGCGGATACAGGCAGGAACTGCATAACCAGATACAAAGCCTGATCGCTCCGGGTATGGATCTTAAAGATCAGCCGGGAGGTATTTTTATTCGCTCAGCTGATCAAATTTCAAACGAGGATAGGATTTTGTTCCAGACGGTTGCGCATGTAGTCATATCCGATAGGTTTGGAACATTGGAGGAACAGATGAACAGGCGTACCAAGATCAAAACTGCTATCCCCTACTTTAGCCCGACAAAATTCTATCCATCTGAATATACCGAGGTGCAGCCTCGCAAAGATCTTGTATTCTTTAATGGCCATGGTGGGTTTACAAATGATGGAAAGGAATATGTGATCACTACAACCAGTGAGAACAAAACTCCTGCCCCGTGGGTAAACGTACTGGCAAATGCAGGTTTTGGTACAGTCATATCTGAAAGCGGTCAATCCTATACCTGGGTGGAAAATGCACATGAGATAAGGCTAACACCGTGGAACAATGATCCTATCTCCGATCTAAAGGGTGAGGCATTTTATTTAAAAGATGAGGAGAGCGGCAGGTTCTGGTCACCGGCACCGTTACCTTGTCGTGGTGCTTCACCATATATAACACGCCATGGTTTTGGATACAGCGTATTTGAACATAGTGAAGATGGTATTTATTCTGAGATGATCGTATTTACAGACATCGCTGATCCTGTAAAATATATTATGATAAAGCTCCGAAACCATTCCGGAAGAAAAAGACGGATCTCGGTTACGGGATATGTAGAATGGGTTTTGGGCGATATAAGGGCAAAATATTTGAAACATACGATAGCGGAGCTGGATGAACGCAGTGGTGCAATACTCGCAAGGAACGCGTATAGTTCTGAATTTACAAACCGTGTTGCTTTCTTTGATGCAACAGGCACAAATAAATCTATCACAACAGACAGGACAGAATTTCTTGGCCGTAATGGCACCATGAATAATCCTGATGGATTGAACAGGGCCCGTCTCTCTGGTAAGACCGGGGCTGGGCTTGATCCTTGTGCAGTTATTCAAATTGTATTTGACCTTAATGAGGAAGAAGAATATGAGTCGCAATTCCGCCTCGGTGCAGGAAAGAATTTACAACAGGCACTTGACCTGATAAGATCAGGCGAACAACCGGGCACCCCAAAAGCTGCTTTGCAAAAGGTACATGAGTATTGGCAGAAAACATTGCAAATGATCCAGGTATATACACCCGATACTGCATTGAATATCCTCACGAATGGGTGGCTTAATTACCAAACAATTGCAAGCCGGATATGGGCAAGAAGTGGTTTTTATCAATCAGGTGGTGCATTTGGTTTCCGGGACCAATTACAGGATGTATTATCATTGATGCATACACAACCTGAACTCGTAAGGTCGCAGATCTTATTATGCGCATCGAGGCAATTCAAAGAAGGTGATGTTCAGCATTGGTGGCATCCTCCTACAGGACGAGGAGTAAGAACTACCTGCTCTGATGATTACCTGTGGCTGCCTTATGTGACAGGTAAGTATATACGCTTTACTGATGATCGCGCCATATTAGATATTCAGATCCATTTTTTGGAAGGGAGGTTATTAAATGCCGGGGAAGAATCTTATTATGATATGCCTATACGATCAGATGCCTCAGCCACTTTGTATGAGCATTGTGTGAAAGCGATTGAAAATGGCCTGAAGTTCGGAGTTCATGGCCTTCCTCTCATTGGATCAGGTGATTGGAATGATGGCATGGATAAAGTAGGTGCACATGGAAAAGGTGAAAGTGTTTGGCTTGCATTTTTTTTATTCGACATTCTCCAGCGCTTTGAAACTGTTGCCGCCCTCAAAAATGACGAAGGTTTTGCAAAAAAATGTAAAGAAGCAGCAGATAAACTTCAGCATAATATCCGGGAGAATGCATGGGACGGTGAATGGTACAGGCGTGCATATTTTGATGATGGCACACCATTGGGTTCAAAAGAGAACGAAGAATGTAAGATCGATTCGATCGCACAAAGCTGGTCCATTCTATCAAAGGCAGGAGACGCAGAACGGACGACCATGGCATTGCAATCGGCAGATACCCAACTTGTTAGAAAAGAAGAAGGATTGATACAATTATTCAATCCTCCGTTTGACAAATCAAATTTAAACCCTGGTTATATACAGGGTTATGTGCCCGGCGTTAGAGAAAATGGTGGCCAGTATACACACGCAGCTATCTGGCTTGTAATGGCATTTGCAGCAAAAGGAAACAAGCAAAGAACATGGGAATTGTTGCAAATGATCAATCCATTGAACAGGGGAAATGATGAACAAAAGATCGCAATTTATAAAACGGAACCTTATGTTATCGCTGCTGACGTTTACGCAGAGCCGAAGCACAAAGGAAGAGGTGGATGGACATGGTATACAGGATCTGCGGCCTGGATGTACCAGTTGATAATTGATTCATTTATTGGCATGAAAAAAGAAGGGAACTCTTTACAGTTTGTTCCATGTTTCCCACCAGGCTGGAATGAGTTCACAATCAATTACCGTTTTGGAAAGAGCAATTACCATATTAGCTTTATACAAAAAAACAATGCTCCGGAGAATAGCATTAAAATATTTGTTGATGAACTGCAAATGGTAAATAATATTTTGCCATTGGTTGATGATGGAAATTTACACGAAGTGAAAGTAGAAATTGATAACAATTAGTGGAAACTGCATCATGCTGCAAGCTTTAAGCAGAGTCTATGCAGGACAAATAAACATCAAACTTCGATCTTGTAAACCTGCTACCAGTCTGCGTTCCAGCTATGTTAGTAAGTTTTTATTTATTGATAATAATTTTTAAAATATATTTATCTAATGGAAGCCCATTATAAGACTTTACTTACTATTTATAATATCACCAGGGATGATCCTCAGCCGGGAACTTATAAATGCAGGCCGAGAGAGATAATATTAAGACAGTTCCAGGATTGGAGCGTTATTCAGCATCATCTTGCTTTGCTCGAAGAAGAAGGTCTGGTTACCACAAGCCAGGAAGATACGCTTGTTATTTTTATTACCGGGGCAGGTATAGAAAAGGTAAATAAATCGAGAAAATTTACTTTAGAGAATTGATTTTTACCCGGAACTCCTATCAATTATTTTCTAAGAATTGTTATACAATTTAATTATTGGCTCTCTTATAGAACCTGCTTCTTTAGTACAATAAAAATAAATTGTATCAGCGATCGATTCTGTTTTTACCCAGGTATCAAAATTTGACCCTGGCATGGAAGTTCTATTTTGCGGTGTATCTATAGTGCTCGGAACTAAAACTGCGGTGACAACATCCATTCCTTTAGCTTCAATGTTCATTAGTTCTGCAAGCCGGAATATCAATGATTTTCCCAAACTATAAGCCACCATTCCATCTGCACTTTTTGCGTCAAGTCCGGGTTTTGAACCAATTAGGAATATCCGCCCAGACTTTTGCGTCATCATTTGAATAAAAACAGGTCGTGCAGTATTATAAGCAGTCTCGAAATTTAGTTTATACTGCATTAAAATATCCGCCGTACTTGTTTTAGCAATATTTCCGGAAGCAAAACCTCCAACTGTAGCCACAAGTACATCAACAGTCGTATTTTTTTCGATAACAGAATCCACAAAAGCTGCTGTACTTTCTTCAGCCATTAGATCAACAATTTCCTTTTGAAAGTTTGGATCAGTTATTTCTAATGGAGCGGGATCATTAGGTACAATCGTGCCAATAACCAGGAAGCCTTCTTTCAGGAACTTTTTTACAACCGCCTGTCCCATATTTCCAGATGCCCCTGTAACAATTGCAGTTCTCATATCGTTTATTTGGTTGCTAAGTTACTTTGTTTTTGGGTAGTACGTAGTTGGTATCAAGTACTGGGTAGGTTGGAAGCAGGAAGGGAATATTCATACAGTTTACCTGGTAGATATAGCTGTAATAATTAGGGTTGAAATGTTATCGCTGGTAAAAAAAGAGGGTACGGGTAAAAAACGGGTAACTGGCGAAAAACCTGTCCTAAAGTTGCAACATAATTGCTTATTATCCTGCATAATATACCCAAGTTTTTACCGTATTAACACCAATATAAATCCCGTATTAACACCCGGCGCAATTTCAGTTTTACTTATAATATTAAATTCAAAACCTTTTACCAATGACTGCTAATTTAATTTCCATTACTTATGGAAGTGCCATGACCGCTCAGTGGTGTTGTTATATTGATATCGGTATGTATTTTATCATTGGCGCAATTCTCTTATCCCACGGCTGTACATCCTGTTTTTACACCCGTTTTTTATAATTTTTATTTTTTGTGAAAAGCTTTTAAAAATTTTATTTTATTGGAGTTTTGTAACATGGTTTAATTACCAGATATTAAACCAAAACCGTTCAATGAAACCAAATTCAAAATAGGTAACATTAAAAAGTCACAGCTATTAACCATGACTTCTTTGGGGATTGTATTGGATAGAAACGGGTTGGGTTGGATCAGATCTTTTCTAGGTAGTTAAACATATAAGCGTAATAGTGAGATTTACATATCGAATATACGAAATTTATTAAACGAATCCTTTCTCTCTATTCCGAATTTAAAAAATGGGGCCAAGATAGAAATCTAGTCCCGTTTAAATCTAATATCCTATGAAAAACCTAGGAACATATCTTAAATCGTGACTGCGACCTTCTTACGTATAAAGTAATCTAACTGAGTAGCTATTTCAACATATATAAAAAATTATTATTGAGCTTTTCTAGAGTTTGGGGAAGAGTTCCTCCACAAATTAAGGTAGAGCTAACGCCATGGCTACTTTCGCATTGCCTGAAGGATGTTTTTTCTTTAAAGTAGCAACTTTTAGTGAACCACCGAATGATTGTGTTGAATTCTAATGGTTTGATTTTGCAAATAAGTCATATCCTACAAAAACACTTGTATAGTGAAAGTTCTTGTTATACCAGACACCTGCAGAAGTATTTTCAATTCCGTGAGCAGTCAAAAAATTGATACCAAAATTAAAACGTTTAATGGTGTAACCTGCCGCCAATCCACCAAACACGGCTGCTATTGAGGGCCTTTGTAAATCTCCGGCCTTTGATATTTTGCCACCCAATTCACCTATTCCAATTTTTGATTCAATGAAAAATTTTTGAAAGTTCCTTTTATAGCCCAGTAAAAAAGGAATAACCCGAGTAGTTATGTTCGTTTCTTTTGAAGTATTAGAATTGAATCTAGAAATTCCGGCTGAAAGAATAAGCTGTCCATTACGGCCAATTCCATACAATCCTTTTAAAAAAAATCCCATGCCTTGGTCATTTTGAAAATAAGGCAAGGTAGCCTCGCCGTTAATGCTTAAGTTGTTTAACCCTTTTTGAGCATAGGTCTCAAAACATAAAATGTTGAGTAGAATGAGGAACAAAACTTGTTTAGACATAAAGCAATTTTCAATAAGGGAAGAAATACTGTTTATCCGCTGCATACCTATTTTTCCGTTTCGTTAATCTGCTGTTAAAACCTGTAGTTGGAAAATGATAGAAAGAGGATCAAAATTAGGAATAGTTATAAAGACCTATATTAAATTGCCACAATAATACAAAGAGCAATAATCAAAATTTACTAATTGGAAATAATGAGGTAAACAAGTTCGTACTTGAAGAACAATATAGAGTTGGCTTACAATTCTTACCCAAGCTTCGATTTAAAAAAAATGCAAATGGCAACTCTTCTCGAATTGCCATTTAACTTTTTTTGTGCCCGGAACAGGAATCGAACCTGCACATCCTTGCGAACGGCAGATTTTGAGTCT
>JBDSDG010000251.1:0-7054 GCA_039920685.1 Ferruginibacter sp. | reverse complement strand
TTGCTGATTCAGTTTATAAAAGGAACACTTGTCATTTATCTGCATAAACTATATCCGATAAAAGTTTATCAACTTTTTCATGAAGTATATTTTCGGAAAATCTTTTTACATATTCATCCTGAGCGTTCTTACCCAACTCTGCAACAAGTCCCGGGTGGTCGATACAGTTTTTGATACAAGCCTTAAGTTCTGCAACATCCCCCGGCGTAAAAAGAAAGCCGGTTTTACCAGAAATGATTATTTCTTCAAGACCTCCTATGCGGCTTGCAACAACAGGCCGTCCAAAGATCGCCGGCTCAACAGCAGTTAATCCAAACGACTCCGGAAGCACGGATGGAACAATACAAAAATCTACCTTGTTATAGATCTCTGCTTTGCTATGAACATATCCATGCCATATTATATGATCATCCAACATGTTTAAATGAATCTGGTGCTTTAATTGGTTTATATAGTCATCCGATCCTGAACCAAATATATGAAGCCGAAAATCATATCTATCAACCTTAAGTTGGGCAAGTGCATTAAGTAATGTAGCATGCCCTTTTCGAAACGAAACCTGTCCAACGATTCCAATCTGAACAACACCTTCTGTGTGAAACGGATAGGGAGGAATACTACAACCTCTAAAATCCACGCCATTATAGATCACCTTAATCTTATGCTCGCTAATCCCACATTTAACGAGATCCTTTTTAATGAACCCGGAATTGGCAATATATACAATTATCTTTTTATCAATGATAGGCAGTATTTTTTTTCCGATCGTATGAGACAGCTCATCATGAACATGGTAAACATTTTTCTTCGAAATGAGAGGATACAACTGCAGGAGCGTTCGATAACTTGTATGATAGAACACATCAGGTTTTTGCTTCCGGATGATCTTCAAATAATCAAAATATGCTCCAGGAATATGTACCAATGAATCGATTGTCCACTTCATCTTGGTTAGGTAATACCAGCCCAGTTTTACCTCTGCATAAGGTATTCCTAATTCCTTTAAACTGGCAACAAAGGAACCATCGTTCCATCCGATCACTGTACAAAACAACTTATGATACCTATGAAGGTAGCCGACGATCGAGAGTGTTACCTTTTCTGCACCGTACACATATGCTCCCCCTCCAATTACGAGGATCTTAATTGATCTCATGACCGGGTTGCTGGTTTCCTCATTTTCTTTACCGCCCGGTCGCATTTCAACTTGTTTCAACACACTTTCAAAGAAAGAGACTTGCTCTTTTGTTTTATAGCCTGCGGTGTATTTTTCAAATTTATTTTTATCCAGGTTTGGATTAATGTCCCTGCATTCAACAATTTCATTGAATCTCTGTAAGCACTCTTCTGTATAATCCGCTGAAGATTTCTTTATATCAAATTTTATCAATCTTCCAAATTTCAAATCTTCAAGAACATTCACAACAGAACTCCTGAAATAAAATATTGCCAGCAATGGCTTGTTGGCAAGGATATAAGGGTAGATCTTTGAGGCAGTATAGGATGTATCTTCCGATCCCGGAACCAAAAGCACATCCGCTTTTTTCAGCAGGTACAAAGTTTCAAAATATGGTATGCGGGCAGGGATTTCGGTCACGTATTCTTCAACACCAAATTCTTTGGCTATTGGCAAAATGGTTTGTGATCCTTTCCCACCTGGAGCATAACTGGTACCTATAAACGTAAAATGAATGGATGAGAATATTGCAGTTGATTTCTTCAGCCCTTTGCTGAATGCACCGAATATGATCTCAAGTGCAAACCGAAGATCGTGACCTCCTCTTCCAATATAAAGGATGTTCATCCTCCCGGTGGGTAAACTCAGATGAGCGAACGTATGCTTTTGCTGTTCCATGATCTCAAAATCCCTGTAAGATGCTCCAAAGGGTATGATAGCAAATCTAGCCGGATCCAATGACGGGTATCGTTGCATTAATGTATTCTTATATCCTTCAGAAACACTAATGATACCGTCGGCAGCAGGAATAGTAACTGCTTCAAGGTATTTATCTATATTATACGATACCAGGAATTTAGGTGGGCGCTCATAGGCCGGTTTATCAAGATAAAAATCATTGCGCCAGGGGTCTTGCATATCTATTATGAACGGTACCTTAAACTTCCTTTTCCAATAAGGCCCTAACCGGCAAACGTGAAAAGCTGTAGTACTAAAATAAACCATATCAAAATCACCTTTCCGTAAAAGCCCATTACCAACTTTCCGGAATTGGAAGAACGAACGCATAGAAAGGCTACCTAATCCAAACTTACGGGTAAGCCTGGCCGCATATGCCTTGACCCTATATATTTTAATATCTTTAGGATAGGTTTGGGTTAGGATCTCGTCAATATAACCTTCTACATACTGTTCATCCACACATATTACAACAGGCTCCCAGCCCAGGTCGCGGAAATACGGAAGGCTCATCCTCACCCGCTGCATATCCGGCGTATTAACCGGCGGAAAGTGAGGCGATACGATCAGTACTTTTTTCATTCCTGTTATATTGGATACGCTTTGACAGCATTTGTGAAGGATATTCTATTAGTTTGTAAAATATCCAGGAAGCAATTATTGTGATCGCAAGGGCAATTATTAAGGCGCCCCAAACTTTCCATTCATTATTTGCATATCGTCCAAGGTAATTCAGAACTTTTCCCCCAACCGGTACATGCATTAAATATAAAGAGAAAGATATTTTGCCGAGAAAATCTGTCATCCTGGTTCTCCATTCAAAATTTGCTATCAACAATGCTGTCGCAAAGCCAACAATTGCAGTAAATGAGCCCAGTCCTCGTACGATGCAAACTGAAAATGCTATTAATAATACGAGGTAAAATACATAAGCATTCACTTTTCCTGATCGCTTTGCACAGGTAATGATCCCCATAATAAAAAAAGGCATAAAACTAAAAACGTAAAGAGGAATAAAAAAACTTGATATAAGCCCAAGTGTTATTCCAATGAACAGGTTTAAAGTGTTCTTCCAGATAAAAACAAAACCCAATCCTATCAGGATATAATAGTGAAACTCAGCCTCGAGACTCCAGTATACAGGCAAAAGCCAATTGTATCCAAAATGTTCGGGCAAATATCCGAGGTGCAATAAAATGTTCTGCACGCTTACATTAGATTGTGAACCCATGAATCCAGGAACTTTTTGTACCAGGTATCCAAGTAGCACAACAATAAGTATTGATGCCAGATAAGCAGGTTCAATACGTATGCATCGGCGAGCAAAAAATTGGAAGAATTGTGAAATCCTGTAATTTGCTTTGGCCAGCGAATAGGGAATGATAAAGCCAGACACTACAAAGAAGGCTTCAACTCCGGCCCATCCATAAGACGCTATAGTGAAAAAATATTTGGTGCTGCCTTCAAAAATCAAATTGCATTTGCTGAAATGAAATAGACAAACTGCGAGAGCTGCAAGCCCCCTGATGGTTTCAACAATGCCTATTTTACCTTTAACTGCCAACGTTATATTAATTGTTTTGTTCTATTAATGATACAAGCCTTTCGCTTTCTTTTTCCCAGTTCATTTTATTTGCCGCCAGTGAAGACGAATTAATTTTGCACATGTGAAGAAATTGCCTGTCTGTATGCAATTTCTTTATTTGTAAAGCAAGATTGTTTGCATTATCATGTTCATATAACAGGCCTATCCCTGGGTGTTGCTCCATGAATTGAAGCTGTGCTTTTGTATTAGAGGCCAATACACAATTGCCCGCCATCAGGTATGTAAATATTTTATTGGTAAGGCAGATGTTCCGGTTCTCACAATATGGGATCTCTGCTGCGATCCCAATATCAAATTGTGCCGCTGTTGCAAACACTTCGTCCGGCGGAACACTTTTTATCAATTCTATATTAGCAAGCGAATTTGATTGTTTAAGCAATGTTTCAACGTAACCCGGATTTTTTATATTACCGAGAATATGAAGAGAAATATTTTTGTCTCCGAGAATATTAAGGGCTTCGATGATTGTTTCAAGCCCACGCTTTCTCCCGATATACTGGGAGAACCAGAACAGCTTTAATTTACCCGTATCATTTTTTTGCACCGGCTGCAAATATTTTTTACTGAATACATTATTTATGGTGACGCTTGTAATATTTGGATAGATCTCCTTATAAGCTTTAGTGATCAAAGGACTGGCAGTGGTAAGATAATTTAACGATGGAAACAGCCGATCTTCCATTTCAATCACATGTTTAATCTGTCCCGGATAGTAGGGTTCTTCGCCCCGATGATAATCTTCCGCGTCAAAAATCAACAGGGAATTATTCTTCCGCGCTGCTCTAACGCCAGCTGGCAAAGCTCCTAAATAATGTGCGATGTTTATCATGGCATTATATCGTTTAGCTGCCATCCACAAATAAAAAGTTGATCTTGCAATGCTCATTTCCTGTATGAAATTTGCATTCGTAAAACGAGCCAGCTTAATAAAAACCTTGAACAATATCCTTGACACCAAATAATGAAATCTTTGGTTAAATGGATTGCCTCCAACCAGGACAAAATCTTGTCTTTTTAGTTTGCCATTCTCAAATTTTTCAAGATCCATCTGGTATGACCATGAAGCAGAAAATGTGTACAACACTTTTACCCGGTAACCTTGATGAATCAAAGCATCATATTCTTTAACTACTCTTGGATTTGCAGTTGGTTGACCCGTTGTGATAATGAGGATCTTTTTTCGGTTTGGATCAGCGATCTTCAAATATCTTTCAGCAATGATCGAAGCAGCGAATCTTTTTTCCGCCTGCAGCCTGCATTTTTCTCTGTCAATTAAGTCGATATTTTCTACAGCACTGACCATTTCCTGCAGTGTGTTTACTTTAAACCCTGTAATTCCCTGGTCGATCACTTCATTTACCGATCCTTTGTTGAATGCGATAACCGGCGTACCACATGCCATTGCTTCGATCATAACTATTCCAAATGGCTCGTTCCATTCTATCGGGAAGAGCAAAGCTTTGCTTTGACCAAGGTAATGGTTCTTCTGTTGATCATTAATTGCGCCAACATACTTTATCTTCTTTCCATCAATGAAAGGCTCGATCTCATTCCTGAAATAGACCTGTTCTTCTTTCAGCGGCGAAACATTACCTGCAATGATAAGTGTATTGCCGGTTTCAAGGGCAACCTGGATCGCATGATGGCAACCTTTTACCCTTTCAATTCTTCCAAGAAACATCAGTGTCATCTCATTGTCATTCGCTGGCCGAAAATCATATTTACTGAAATCAATTCCATTGTATACTACTTCCCATGTTCCGGTAGGATCCAGCCGTGATAATAAATTCGCACTGCATGCAGTAAAGACCATGTTTTTTACCGGAAGAAAACCGGTCAACCGGTTATTACGATAGCTGATCTCCCTTTGATACGTCATGATCTTTTGAACAGGGTGGCTGAAAACCGGGAGAAGGTATGCCAGCCTGCCAAAATTATGAATGAGGTCAAAGTCGTTGCGGTGCTTCCTTACAAATTTCCAGGCAGTGAACAATGCATTTCTCATATCGGAATTTTTTGGAGGAAAGATTTCCCTTCCAAATTCATGTATCGTACAGCCTTCAACGTTAGAACCAGTTGTCACAAGCAGGTGAACTTTATGACCTTGTTTTGAATATTCTTTAGCAAATATCTCCACGAGTCGTTCAATTCCGCCATAACCCTCCGGTGGTACCAGTAATCCAGGATCCATGATCAATAATATCCTCATCCGGCTTTTACTGTTTCAATATATAATTTTTCATATTCCGCAGCTACAGCATTAAAATCTTTTGGAACCGGCAGTTGCTTTCTTACTAACGCCAGTTTTTGTGGATCATCCATCAGCATTTTTAGTTTATTTTGAAGATCTTTACTATCATTGAATTTGAACAACCACCCGGTAATATTATCCTTCACATGTTCTGCATTTCCATAAATATCCGAAGCGATCACTGGCACACCCGCAGCGTAAGCTTCCTGTATAACCAGCGGTGACATTTCAGAAAGTGAAGGAAGGCAAAGAACTTTATAGCCGGCGATCACATTCACAATGGTCTCCGGTTCGATGCCACCCATCCACCGGATATTTTTATGGTATTTGGTTTCACTTTGGCAAAATTTCTCGAACTCTGGGTCGTCAAATTTTCCAAAAATATCCAGGCTTATGTTATTTGATGGAAGCGGTTTAACAGCCTTTATAAGCAATTCTATACCCTTTATCCTGTTTATACGCCCAATGAAAATGACTTTTAATATTTCATTATCCTGGATGAGTTGTTCCTTTAGGATCAGATTTTCGGGCAATCCCTGTGATATAGATATGATCTTATCAGCAGGGACATCGTTTAGGATAAGAATTTTTTTATACCATTCTGCCAACACCACAAGTTTATCACATTGATTTCCAAGTGACGCAACATCCTTTTTTAATTGCTCTATTATGAATGGATAACCAATTGCCGTTCCCAGGCTATTATTCCAAGATGTTGTATCATACGTTGCTTTATAGGAAAGGATTGCAGCGGTCATTAATAATTTTTTTTTAAGCCCCCCAATATTTTTTGAAGTGTAAATGCAGGATGTGCACCTGGCGGCATCGATATATCCATTACATAACTCTTTCCCGTTATACATCAGGTAATCGGTTTTGCATGTGTAACCTGCGAGGTGAAATGTCATCACCACCTTAAAACCTTTCTCCTTGGCAGCAAAAATGTGATGTATAGTTATTCCATTGCCCCTGGTAAAGGCATGAAAATGCACAATAGATGGATCTTCCTTGACAAGAACCTGCAAAAATTCCTGCAATCCTGATGGTCTTCTGTTACCCATTCGTAACTCTCTATCCGCAATCGATGGTTCTGCATATTTAATTACACGTATATTTTTCGTATTGTATTCCTCTGTGATTGTTTTCCCAAAATTTGGAACGAGTACAATTGATTCGATGTTCTTTTTCTGCAGGGCATGAACGAGAGACAAAGTATAAATTTCTGTACCGGCAAAATGTTGAGGGAAAAAATGATTCAGGCAGTGGATGATCTTCATCTAAG
>JBDSDG010000250.1:0-4560 GCA_039920685.1 Ferruginibacter sp. | reverse complement strand
AACCAAGGAAGACAGGCCCGTCATAATTGATTATCCCGGACGAGTTATTAAATAAATTAGTATGCGGAACGTTAACACTGAGGACACTTCCTGAGGACACAATGTTTATAATATTATTGTTGATAAGTGTTCCTCCGAATCCGTAAACATTATCTGTATTACAATCCCAATTAATAGTACCATTATTGATCATTGTTCCATCATTACCTGCTTGATTCGTCATGTTACAGATAACGCCATTTGCAATTGTAAAATCGCCACCGCTTATAACTGCCCCACCGCCCCAGGTCATGCTTCCCGTTACAGTCTTAATTGCAGTACCTGATAAGGTTCCACTGTTAAGTGCTAATTTAGAAAAACTAACATTGGCCTGGTTAAAGCTTACAATGTTCGAGGAGATCGCGGTATTCAAATTACTGAAAGCTCCATTCAATGTATGTTTCCCATTCAAATGTAGTAAACCAGCTCCTGAAAACGAACTTGAAGCAGTAAAGGTCTGTGTTTCTACACCGCTGGTAAGCGTAATTGAACTGTTCAAATCGACATTAACTGAACCAGAATGATTTATAGCTGTTGGATTGAAATCAATAACGACGTCTCCGGCACCATGAACATTTATTGTTCCATTATTAGTCAACAACACATTTCCCCAACCAGTAAGAACACTATTATTGAATTCAATTATGCCTGTTGAGTTGTTGGTAATTGTGCCCTGGTAAATATTTTGGCTAACTACCCCAGCAACAGTATTTATACCAAACGTACCGTTGTTGATTATTGTTCCGTCAACTAATACTAACGTAATTGATCCCCAATTGATCAATCCATCATTGGTAATCACGCAGGCGATATAAGTTGGTGCAGAGGATAAGTATGAAACGGATAAACTACCAGCGGAATTAATTTTTACATTTCCAGGGCCTTCTATCCTTCCTCCAATAATGTTTAAAGTACCGTTTACAATTAAATCATCGCCGGCTGAATTATTAAGATGTAAAGTATTTGCATTAACTGTAAGTGTTGCACCTGGCTCTACTACAATTTGATCTGCATTAACCGGATCTACTGCATTACTCACCGTTACTATATGAGCCTCGCGAATGGTAATGGTACTATCTGAAGCAGATGGAGGAACCGTAGCAGCTACCCATGTGCAGCCATTATACATTTCCCATGTTGAAGCGTTATTCCAGTCACCGGTTGTAGCACTTCGGTATTCATTTGTAGGAATACAGGAAGTTTCACCTACCTGGTATTCTGCCGGAGAAAAACTGGTAGTGTTTACCGTTAGTGAAGTTGCCGTCTTACTAATGACAGAAGGGGTATTCCATATATTATCTACATATGCCGCTACCACTACATTACTTAAGTTGGTGCCCCCATCAACGTCCGCTGGGTCCCATGTAAAAGTGGTTTGAATATTCGTATTTCCCAGGCCGTTATTTGCAATCTTCCAGTACCGGTTTACACTTTTTGTCGGGATTATGGGTGAGTTTGCAATATCCGGGTGATCAGGATTATTGGTAGAAACAACAATACCTCCATTGCCTAATGAGTTGTATACTGCAACATCCACAGGCCTATAGCCTAGATTATCACCTACTCGGAATGTCAAAGCTATTGTACCAACAGGATAGTTTATCTGGAGATTACCAATGACATAACCTGTTCCCTGTAAAAAAGCAGTGGATGCGATGATCACTCTGCTGGTACCGGTTACAACAAGTTTAGAAGAACCAAGGTTAAGTGATGAGGTAATATTTTGTGTGCCAATTATGGTAACGTTAGTATTGAATGCCAGGCTTAGCAAATTTATAGTCCCGGTACCACTTAGGGTTTGAGGAGTATTTCCCCACATTGTCAACAATACATCGATAGTTCCATTATTGATGATGTTACCATCCACTTCGAAACCAGCTCCGCTGATAACCGCGCCAGCCGCAACATCAAGGGTGGCTGCAGTTACCCATAACATAATCCCGTTATTCACCAAATCATCTCCCGGACCATTGGCAATAGTGATTGTACCACTAATTCCATCAAGCTGACTTCCGGATTTAACGTTCACTTGGTCAATAACCAGGTTTGCATGTATGCTTATATTAGTATTGATATTAATTACCCCGTCGGATGCAGTTGGCGTAGCCTGAGCAGCAATCCAGGTCGTGCCGTCGAATCGTTCCCAGTTACCTACCGTCTCCCAGAAACCGGGGTTTATACTTCTATAGTCGCCTGCAACTTGCGCAAATAATTGCAATGGATTTGCAATCAAGAAACAAAAGATGGAAACAATAAAGATCCTGGATTTCCAATTGTTTGAACGCAAAAGATTCTTACGTGGAACTTTAGTGTACTGAGGCAGCATGGTAGTTAAGTTGGTGATTTTCAATATAAATTCCGGTAAACAGGAGTAGTGTATTTAGACACCGCATTGAAATGCAGTCCTAAACAGTATTTTAAAAGTATTGGAAATTAATTAGCGAGAGAACAAACGTAATATATTAAATTGATATATTGCTCCTTATCACATTTTATTTTCAGAAATAATAAGGTAACTATAGCACTTAGCCAAATCGGGTACTAAGGCCGCCACCTTAATAGCCTAACCTTTCATGAACATGCTTTTAATGAGTTGTCTTACCAAATCAGCATGCGTATTCCGAATAATTATTTAGGATTCGACAAGTAAGTATAACTGAAAACATCTTGTGGCTTGCATGATTGACAGCATCCTTATTATATTTCTTGACATTAAGTGAAAAATGAACGCGCTTTCTGAATGGCTCAATAACAATAACCTCATACTCTTGATAATAAATGCTTCACCTATCTTCAAAAGAGCATAAAGGAACAGGACGCTTAAAAGGAATTAGTATTTTTTTCTGTGTCAAACCATCCCTCCGATTGCAATTGAACTTTACGTAAACAAATTAAAAGTCAACCTGGAACTCATGGTAGTTATTTTCCCTGGAAAAATATTGAACTGAAAATCCCATTCTATCACAGATCTGTTTTACAATAGAAAGTCCGAGGCCATTGCCTTCCTGTTTATTTTCCTGGGGGCGATAAAATCGCTGGAATACCCTTTGATCATCCAAGGATGGCAATTCTGATGAGTTAGATATTACCAGGGTTTTGCCGGTAACCTTTATGGAGATTGTTCCTCCATTGATATTGTACCGTATCGCATTGTTAAGAAGATTGGTTAACAATATATCCATTAGCTGTTTGTTACAAGGTATGCGGACTGGATCAGTGTTGATTTCTATTGCCAGATCCCTGTTTACTACCAGCTCTTCAAACTGAAATAATTTTTCTTTCATCAGGATATCGAGCTGCACATTTTCAGTTTCAGCAAATTGGTTGTTTTCGATCTTTGTCATCAACAACAACGAATGATTCATTTTCGACAACCTGTCAAGTGCATTGTAAATATCCTGCAACTGGTGCATTTGTAGTTCATTGATGTTCTCGCCCTGGATCAGCAGATCCAGTTTGGAATTAATGATCGCCAATGGAGTTTGCATTTCATGTGATGCATTTTCTGTAAAGCTTTTAAGTGAGTTGTATTCCTGTTGTACATGTTTGGTCATGATCATTACAGCTTTATTAAGCTCATTAAATTCATTGATCTCACTTTCCTCAAGCCTGATTGTATTCTTATCCAGGAGGTGAAAGTCCTTTAGTTGTGAAAGAGTGGTATTAAAAGGCTTCCACAGACGTTGAAGAACAAATCGGTTGATAAGGAATAATACCAATAGCAAAAGGACCACGGCAACTAAGGTGATCAATGCTATCAACTGTATCAGCTCTTCGGTTTCCTGCTCTGATCTTTTAATAAAGACATCAATAGTTTGACCGTTTAAATTGATCGGAGATATCAATTGACGTGTAGCGATCAACTCGTGGGTATCCTGGCCGTAAAGGTCAGTTGTAATAAATCTTCTTACTGAGTGTTGAGAGCCAGTTTTAAAATCAACTTCCTGGTCTTTATACGATGACGGTAATGGTAAACTGTTATGTTGCTTTACATATTCCATTACCTCCTGTTCTTCTTCTACCAATGCATTATCCAGCTGCTCTATCAATATGTATCGGATCACAAAATAGTAACAGATGCTGGTAAGCAGAACAACCACGATAGTGCCTGTTATATTCGATCTGAAGTATTTACTTAGCAATTTCATGAATCAGTGAATTTGTAGCCCATACCATAAATGGAACTTATATAATCGACGGAACCAGCTTCATGTAGTTTTTTACGAAGATTCTTTATGTGTGTGTAGATGAAATCAATATTCCCATCTGTTTCATCTCCCCACAAATGTTCAGCAATAGCATTCCTTGATATGACACGCTGTTTATTGGTCAAAAAATATAAAAGCAGCTCATATTCCTTTTTCGTGAGCTCCAAAGATCTGCCGTTAACGGTTGCCAGCTTTGCCTGCGTATCCAATGCTATCTCATGAAATGTTATCACATTACTTCCGAAGAAATTCCGCCTCCTGATGATCGCTGCGATCCTTGCACTGAGTTCTGAGAGGTGAAACGGTTTTGGTA
>JBDSDG010000249.1:0-3242 GCA_039920685.1 Ferruginibacter sp. | reverse complement strand
TGCTTTCAAATATATTCATTGTTTGTTTGTGATCGATCTCAATTAGGCCAAAGGTATCGTAATGAACGCCAATAACAGTATCGCATTTTACCATTTTTGCAGCCTCGACGGCATCTGTTGCTCCCATGGTGAAATTATCCCCAATTGGTAAAACACAAAAATCAATATTTGTAAACAATGGGATCAGTTGCATGTCGGTGGTCAGTGCGGTGTCGCCACTATAATAGAAGTTCATTTCTTTCGAAGTGATCACAAAACCCATTGGATTTCCTCCATAACTACCATCCGGCATGACTGAAGAATGAATGGCATTCACACACTTTACAGTGCCAAAATCGAATCTCCATTTACCACCGGTATTCATGGGATGATATTTATTGACCCCTTTGGCAGCAAACCACATCGCTACTTCGTAATTTGCAATGATCATGGCGCCGGTTGCAAGTGCAATGGCTTCTGCATCTGCTACATGATCGCTATGGCCATGGCTTAATAAAATATAGTCTGCGGAAATATCATTTATGTTTATATGTTTTGCAAGTTCATTTGGGGTAATAAACGGATCAAAAAGTAATTTTTTACCGCCAACCTCGGCCAGGAAACAGGATTGACCGAAATAAGTTATTTGCATTATTCTTTATTGTTTATTTTAGGAACTACACTATTCTCAAGTATCGGCAAATTTAACTATTCGGTAGAAATTGGGAACATTAAATGAAGTTTACTGTTAATTGATGGGATAACTTATATCAAATCGTAATTAATACCCATGATCACAATTATATCGGGAACCAACCGTGACAATAATACCAAAAAGGTGGCAATTGAATATCAAAGGTTACTAACAGAATGTAATATGGAAACCCTTTTGCTTTCGCTTGATGAGAAAAGAGTATTTGAAAGAGACATGGCTTTTATAAATATGGAGAATGATTTTCTTAAAGTGGCAGAAAAGTTCATTATTGTGATGCCTGAATACAATGGGTCGTACCCCGGGATCCTGAAATTAATGATCGACAATACAGATGTTTCAAAAACCTGGTGGAATAAAAAAGTGCTTCTTACGGGAGTCTCTACAGGTCGTGCCGGGAACCTTAGGGGAATGGATCACCTTACAGGCTCACTTTTATACTTGCGTATGATAGTACACCCAAACAGGCTGCCAATAAGCGTGATTGATAAACTGATAGATAGCAATGGCCGGTTTTCGGACATTTCAACGTTGAATGCAATTAATACTCAACTGGAAGAGTTCCTTAATTTCTGATAAGATCAAAATCATAATGTTACAATTAATAATGTTGTTATTAGTTCCATCCGAATTCAATTATTAATTTTAAATAAATTTCGACCATGCGTACACCATTGGGTGTTATTATTTTTATAGGTTTCATGTTGCTTTTGGATACGTATTTTTTCCAGGCCATTAAGACGGTAACACAATCTTCCTCCCCGAAAACAAAAGCGATCGTATATAGTGTGTATTGGCTATTGGTAGTATTTGCAATTGCTGGTTTTTTATTGTTTGTTTACAGTGAACAGAATTTTTTAGGAAAAAAGATCCGTTCATATTTGTTTGCTACTATTATCGGTTTGTTCCTTGCCAAGCTTACCGGGATGATCTTTTTTTTGGCAGATGACCTTAGGAGGGTAGTTCAGTGGGCGGCTGGAAAACTATTTTTTGGTAATACTGAAGCAGAAACTATGGGAGGGGAAGGCATCAGCCGTTCCGCATTTATTAGTTGGCTTGGCATCGCTGCCGGAGGCACATTATTTGGGAGCCTCATTTATGGATTCGGGAATAAATATAATTACCAGGTAAAACGGTTACGCCTATCCTATGACAATCTTCCGATATCTTTTAAGGGTTTAAAGATCCTTCAGATAAGTGATATACATAGCGGTAGTTTTTTAGACAAGAAGGCTGTTACAAGAGGTGTTGAAAAGATACTGAAAGAAAATGCTGACATTATTTTATTTACAGGAGATCTTGTAAATGACAAAGCTGTTGAAATGTCCGCTTATATGGACGTGTTTATCAAGTTGAAAGCTCCTTTGGGCGTTTATTCTATCCTTGGCAACCATGATTATGGGGATTATGTAAAGTGGCCCATCGACGGCGTAAGTAAAAAACAAAACCTGTTAAACCTTCAGAACGTTCATGCTTCGCTTGGATGGCGATTATTAATGAATGAGCATGTAGCCATTGAAAAAAATGGTGAACAGATTGCTTTGTTAGGAATTGAGAACTGGAGTGCAAAAGCCAGGTTCCCTAAACATGGGCGAATGGATCTTGCACATGCAGGAACTGAAAAATATCCTTTTAAGATATTGATGAGCCATGATCCAAGTCATTGGCATGCCGAGGTCACAACTGCTTACAAAGACGTGGACTTGATGTTAAGCGGTCATACCCATGGGATGCAGTTTGGTGTTGAATTGCCCGGATTTAAATGGAGCCCGGTTCAATATATGTATAAGGAATGGGCTGGTCTGTATGAAGATCAAAAACAAAAATTATATGTTAACCGCGGATTCGGTTTTATCGGATATCCGGGCAGGGTAGGAATTCTTCCGGAAATTACTGTGATCGAACTGGTATGAGAATTTCCTGCAATTGTTGTAAACAATCTGAAACATTCAATGTTTAACCCTAAACCCTAAACCCTAAACCCTAAACCCTAAACCCTAAACCCTAAATCCTAAACCATAAATCCTAAACTTTCCTCGGCGCATAAGTCCTTTTCCTTCCCTCCGTTCTATCGCCTCTTCCTTCAGACCGATCGCTTCTTCCACCTCCACCGTCTTCACCTGCTCGTTTAAAACCTCCATCGGCCTCGTTCATGCGAACTGTCCGGTTGTTATAACGCTTGCCATCAATTGCTTTGATCATTTTTGCTGCCTCTGCTTTATCAATTTCAACCCAGCTATTCATATCACGCATATCTATCTTACCAAGCACTTCTTTTTTCAAATTGCTTTCATCTAAAATGAATTGTAAAAAGCTTGCTTTATAAAAACCATCTTTTGTACCTAGGTTTACAAACAACCTTGTATAGCCATTATCCCTGGAATTAAAAGTTCTTTCTTTTCTGCTGCCACTATCCCTTCCGATCGAATCCCTTGAAAAATCAGATCTTCCTCTTGAATCTTTGGCATTCAGGTCTTCTGCATTCTCGTAATATTTTAGGAAGTGATCAAATTCAAGTGCTGCAACCCTCTGAAGTACTTCTTCTTTGGAA
>JBDSDG010000248.1:0-13614 GCA_039920685.1 Ferruginibacter sp. | reverse complement strand
GCCTGAAATAACCGGGTGAAGCAGGTCGAGGCGTGCAACCGTGACAGTAACCTTTTTTTGAGTAAATGATAGGAGATTTACATCATCGAACTGAATCTGGTATTCAGGTAACATCATTTTCAATTTTACTGGATGCTTTATATTATTTTTGCCTTTTGAAAAATGGCCTTGATCTAAAAATATTTTAAATAATGCAACCTACACTTTTAATTTTAGCCGCGGGAATGGCAAGCCGTTATGGTAGTATGAAACAAACTGAAGGATTCGGACCATCTGGAGAGACCATCATGGATTATTCTATATATGATGCGATCCGGGCCGGATTTGGTAAGGTCGTTTTTATTATTAGGGAAGAATTTGCAGAAAATTTCAAAAAGAATTTTGATGAAAAATTAAAAGGGAAAATTGATACGGATTATGTGTACCAGGAAATGATCCGGTTCGTAAATCAAGAAGATATTCCTGAGGGGCGGACAAAACCCTGGGGTACAGGCCATGCTATTCTATGTGCTTCCGGGGTAGTGAATGAGCCGTTTGCGGTTATTAATGCGGATGATTATTATGGGACAGATGCATTTGTAAAAGCTGCAGATTTTTTAAACAATGCATGTAAAGAAAAAAGGTATGCACTTATCGGATACCAATTGGATAAGACATTGAGTAAACATGGAACAGTTAGCCGTGGTGTTTGTGAGGTGGATGATAAAATGAACCTTGTTTCTATAAATGAGCGGACAAAGATCTATAGTGAAAATGAAAAGGTGATCTATGAGGAGGCCGGAAACAAATTTGAAGTGCCAAGGGACTCAAGTGTGTCAATGAACTTCTGGTGTTTTCATCCATCAGTTTTTCCTCTTGCAAAACAACTATTTAATGAATTTGTGCGTGCAAACCATGACGATATCAAGGCAGAATTCTTCATCCCTATTATTGCAGATGAATTCATCAAAACACCAGGCAATACAATTAAAGTAATACCGACTTCTTCTCAATGGTTTGGCGTTACTTATAAAGAAGATGCTTCGTCAGTAAAAGAAAATATTAACCTGCTGGTGAATGATGAGATTTATCCCCCTTCTTTGTGGTCAGATGTGACAGATATGATCGGCAGATGATTTAAACGTTCATCTTTTTCATTGGTACTGTGCCACATTTATTTAATGCAGTAAACAGGCTATAAGCTTAAAAGGTATTAGCTTTTTGATGAATTAATTATGAAATCATTTTTTCAATTTATTTGCTTCAAACAGTTGTGCGGGTCGCGATCTCCGGGTTACAATATTTGGTTAATTTCCTTTGATCATAAATACATAATCCTGAACTTTTTTGATCTGGCTGATCCTATCGCTGTTTCTTATCGACGTTTGTGATGTGATCTTAATATCATCATATCCTTTCATCTTTTTTACTTCTTCAACGGCATTATAGATATTAGCAGACTTGATCGCAAAAACAACGCCTTCTGCATTGGTCTCCATACTTGTAATGATCCCTAATAATTCCCCATTCTTATTTATGATGGGAGAGCCACTATTTCCTTCGTTCGCCGCCGTACTCAACTGGCAGTAGATCGTGTCCATCTGGTAGCCATTTTTTGCACTTATATAACCTTCGTTATAAACGATCTCTTGTTTAGGATAACCGAGCATAAATACCTGTTCTCCCAATTCAGCATTGGAACGCCTGATGGTATACGGCAACGGAGGTAGTTTCTTGAAACTGTTATCTTTTACTTTTAATATAGCCAGGTCGGTTGTAGTGTTTACGTAAATAGCTTCTGCAGTAAACTGGTCTCCTTTATTGTTTTCAATGATGAGGTGATTTCTTGCTTCTTTTACGACATGGGCATTGGTAACGATAAAATTATTGTTTACGTCGATCAAAAATCCAGTTGCCCTGAATTTTGCATCTAATCTTGGTGATATCACTACAGGAATATCAACCCCTGTTGCAGCTTCAAGCTTATTGGTTTTATTTTCGATCTGGCGGATCTTTCTATCCTGCTGATTTAATTTTTCCACCAAAGGCTTAATGTTCTGGCTTTTTTCTTTGTCAAATGCCAAAACCAAACCGGCGACGCTTATAGAAACAATTCCAGCTATAGATGCAGCAACTGCAATGGTGCGCTTAGAACGTTTCCACAGGTAAACCAGTTTCGCCTTTCCCTTTAATGGGGCTTTAGTGATCATCCCTTCGCTTATAAGCTTTCCTTCTGTTTCGTGAAGAAGATGTTTTATGTTTTTTGTGCTGGCATATTTTTCCAGTTCGTTGAGGAAAAATATTTGTTCAACAACCAATTGGTCCAGTTCAGGATTCTTCTTTCTCAATTCCTCGAAGAATAGCTTTTCCTCGGCAGTCATTTCGCCCCTGGCAAACCTTTCGGCTGCATCTATTAGTAAAGTATCTTCCATTTATTGTTCGGTTTTATATTGTGCAAAAAACAACTTCTTTAATCTCACAAGGCATTTATACTTCTGGGTTTTCGCATTATCGGCATTGGTGTATCCAAAATCCTTAGCTATTTGATGCATTTGCTTCTTTTGAATATAATATGCTTCCAATAAGCTTTTGCAGGGTTCACCGACCTTTCCCATGACCGTTTCCATTAAATTAAAATCGTGCTGCCTTTTTTCATGCATTTCCAGGTCATCTTCAACCGGAACTATCTCCTCCATTTCATCAGCCTTTCTCCCAAAACGTTGCAACTGCTGGAGCCGTTTTAACCATAACCTGCGACAAACGGAATATATAAAAGTCTTTAATTGGCAGTTTAGCTCAAATCCAACGGTCCTGGATTTCTCAAAAAGAACGATCATTGCCTCCTGGAAAATATCGGCCGCGTCATCAGTACTGCCATTATTGTTAAGGATCAGGGACTGTACCATACTATAATTATCCCTGTAAATCTGTTCAATAGAGTTTTTGTCTTCTTTTGCCAGTCCTTCCAGTAATGTCTTTTCCTTTGGAGATATGCTATTCACTAACCTTTTATTAATACGTTTTTGGCACAATTGGTAACCCAAAGCAGCGAAAATAAAGTTTTTTGAAAAAGCAGGGTTACCTTTTTTAGATTATGGCATTAATAACAAATTATAATTTTAAATTAAACAACAAACTAAAATGAAAAAGTTATTAGCAATCGCATTAATCGCAGTTTCTTTTGTAGCATGTAATGATGACAAAAAAACTGAAGAAACAACAACTGGTTCTGACACTACAACTATGGTAGTTCCTGCAACTCCGGGTCCAGACACTCTTAAAACTACTGTTACTGATACTACTGTTAAAATGACTACTACTACCACTGCGGTAGATACAACTAAAAAATAAGTTTTTGCGATAGGATGGTGCTTGTCTCCATTCCTGGCATAAGCATTTTTTTGACAAGCAATCGTTAAGCCATACCAGTTCTCTGGTGTGGCTTTTATTTTGCATTTACATCAGATGTGATTAATTTCGTGTGATGATAACTAACTCTCAATACCAATATTATTATAACCAAACGGGATACATCGTATAACTGAAGTACATATCATTTATATAAAAGATCCCGGCCAGTGTCGGGATCTTTGTTTATAATTAATTTTAGATAATGAATATAACTATCATAGGATTAGGGTTAATAGGTGGTTCTATGGCACTTTTACTCCGGGGTTTGCCGGGTGTTCAAAGAATTATAGGTGTAGACCATGAGAATGCTCATGGCAAACAGGCCCTAAACGGTGGCCTGGTAGATGAAATGATGGATTTGGAAGATGCAATAAGCGTTTGTGACGTTATCATCCTTGCCATTCCGGTGGATGCAATAAAAAACATATTACCGACAATACTTAATATTGTTGATACACAGGTTATCATGGATGTTGGTTCAACTAAAGCTGTAATTTGTAAAACGGTGCAGGATCACAGGAACCGGGGCCTTTTTGTTGCTTCCCATCCTATGTGGGGAACGGAATTTAGTGGTCCATCCGCTGCAACCAAACTGGCTTTTGCCGGGAAAGCTGCTGTGATCTGCGATCAGGTAAATTCATCTCATGCTGCCATAGGTATTGTTGAGAAAATCTATAAGTTTTTAGGGATGCACATTGTTTATATGTCTTCAGAAGAACACGATCTGCATGCCGCGTATGTTAGCCATGTTTCTCATATAACATCCTTTGCTCTTGCCAATACAGTTCTTGAAAAAGAACGGGAAGACAATAATATATTTGAGCTTGCAAGCGGTGGTTTTGAAAGTACTGTGAGGCTTGCCAAAAGCCATGCGGAAATGTGGGTGCCTATCTTTGTCCAGAACAGGTTGAATGTACTTGATGTGTTGAACGAACATGTAGAACAATTGAACAAATTTAAAAGCTGTCTTGTAAATGAAGATTTTGAGGAACTGGCAAGATTGATAGCGCATGCAAATACTATTAAAAGAATATTAAAATAAAAGGATCACGATGACCTTCAGGGAATCTATACCAGCAGATATACCTCAGATCCAGTTTGTGAGGAATTCGGTGCAGGAGAATATGCTTTCAGACCCGGCGCTGGTTTCAGATAAGGATTGTGAAGAGTATATGACGACACGCGGTAAAGCATGGGTATGTGAAGTACGCGGGATTATTGTCGGTTTTGCTTATGTAGATTTGAAAGAAAATAATGTGTGGGCTTTGTTCATACATCCGGAGCATGCCGGTAAAGGCATTGGTAAAAGGTTACATAAAACAATGCTTGATTGGTACTTTAGCGTTACAAATAAAACACTTTGGCTTAGAACTGCTCCTTCCACGAGGGCAGAGGAATTTTATCGCAGGCAAGGATGGAAAGAATCGGGGATGCATGGAAAGGAAATAAAATTTGAGATGACTTCTGATGCATGGAAAGGACTTAATAGAAACCCTTAACGGATCTTAAAATGAATGAACAGATTAAAAAAGCCTGGAATAAACGGCCACTTATCATAAGTGGGCCATGCAGTGCAGAAACTGAGGAGCAGGTAATAAATACTGCCATTCAATTGGCTGCAACCGGTAATGTCGATGTATTACGGGCAGGCATATGGAAGCCACGGACCAAACCGGGAATGTTTGAGGGTATCGGGAGCAAAGGATTAGAATGGTTGACAAAAGCAAAAAAGGAGACGGGGTTGCCAACAACGGTTGAGGTAGCAACTGGAAAACATGTGGAGGAGGCATTGAAACATGAGGTTGATATACTTTGGATCGGAGCCCGGACAACAGTGAATCCCTTTAGTGTGCATGAGGTAGCGACGGCATTACACGGAATTGATATACCGGTGCTTGTTAAAAATCCTATCAATCCCGACCTCGAATTGTGGAGTGGCGCCATTGAAAGGCTTCAAAAAGTAGGTTTAGCTGATATTGGAATGATCCACAGGGGATTTTCATCTTATGGAAATACTGATTACCGGAATGCACCGATGTGGCATTTACCTATAGAAATGAAAAGGCGGTATCCCGGAATGCTGATGATCTGTGATCCTTCCCATATCTGTGGAAACCGGATAAGGCTGCAGGAGATCGCACAAAAAAGTATAGATCTGGATTTTGACGGGTTAATGCTCGAAAGCCATATTGATCCTGATAATGCGTGGAGTGATGCATCTCAGCAGGTAACACCCGAACGGTTAAATGAAATTTTTGAATCATTGATCTGGCGGATGGAAAATACTTCCAAACAGGAATTTATTAATGCACTTACTCATATCCGTGAGCAAATAAACCAGGTGGACGATGAATTGCTCCTCCTTATAGGCCGCAGAATGAAGCTCGCAGATAAGATCGGGGAATACAAGAGGGAAAACAATATTACCATTCTACAGTCGAACAGGTGGAATGAGATATTGTCAAATGCTTATAGTAAAGGAGAGAAGCTGGGACTTAGCAAAGAATTTATTAAGCTTTATTTCGATGCTGTACATTTGGAAAGCATCAATCATCAAAACAAGGTAATGAACGATCAAAAAGATAGATGACCTTTAACCCCGCTATGAGAAAGTCCGAATATATATTTTCACAAAAAAAAGTAAGTTGTATTTATGACGGCGCATTCCACGAAGTATGCATTGATCTTAAGGAAAATAACCCGGTGATCATTACTGATGAAAATATCTTCGGGTATCACAAGGATAAAATGGCAGGATGCCGGATCATCCAGATAAAACCGGGTGAAAAATTTAAGACCCAGGCAACTACCGATAACATAATCGAACAACTGATCGAATTTGAAGTTGATAAACAAACCCTCGTTATTGGCATGGGTGGGGGTGTTGTGACAGATATTGCCGGTTATGCAGCAAGTATATATAAACGTGGGGTAAGGCTGGCTTTGGTGCCCACAACAATATTAAGTATGGTTGACGCTGCCATTGGTGGTAAGAACGGAGTTGACATTGGGATGTATAAAAATATGGCGGGAACTGTTTACCAGCCCGAATTCATTTTATATGATTATAGCTTTTTGAAAACACTTCCCGTAAAAGAATGGATCAATGGCTTCGCAGAGATCATAAAACATGCTTGTATAAAAGATGCGTTGTTATTTAATATCCTTGAGAAATACAGCCTGCATGAAATTCAAACCGACAGTACTCTGATAGCTTCACTTATCGAACAGAACGCCGCTATAAAAATGGATATTGTAACTGCAGATGAATATGAAAAAGCAGATCGAAAACTATTGAATTTCGGTCACACGATCGGCCACGCCATTGAAAATCTTCACCAGTTGCCTCACGGGCATGCAGTAAGTATTGGAATCGTTGCAGCATGTAACCTATCTGAGAGAATTAACGGGTTGCATTTCAACGATGCTCAACGGGTTGTAAAGTTGTTGGCAAAATATCATTTGCCGGTAGATATTGAAACAGATTATGCAAAAGTTTTTGAAGTGTTGAAAATGGATAAAAAAAGAGAGGGAGAGAATATGCAGTTCGTGCTGTTGAATAAGATCGGCGAAGCAGAAGCAAAGCCTGTCGCCATGCCTTACCTCCAGGATAATTTAAAAAACATCCTGTAATGATAGCTATTGTTTCCCCTTCTAAGGTCAGTGGAATTATAAAAACTCCTCCAAGTAAAAGTGCTATGCAGAGAGCTTGCGCCTTAGCGTTACTTAATAATGGGAAAACTATTATTCAAAATCCGGGAAATAGCGATGATGACCTGGCAGCAATAAATGTTATCAGGGAATTGGGTGCCACCGTAGACAAATTGGATAATAATCTTGTTGTAAAAAGCAATGGATCAATTGCTTCAACTGCAAAGCTTCATTGCGGTGAAAGCGGCTTGTCGCTCAGAATGTTTGCTTCCATAGCCGCTTTAGGTGATTCTAACATTATTTTAGATGGTAAAGGAAGCCTGTTAAAAAGGCCAATACATTTTTTCGAAAAAATTTTCCCATTGTTGAATGTACAGGTGAAAACGAATAAAGGATTTCTGCCTGCCGTTATCAAAGGACCATTAATGCCAACGAACATCACCATAGATGGATCTAAAAGCTCACAATATCTAACAGGCTTATTATTTGCTTTTTCCAAATCGGCCACTGATCCGGTTATTATTACTGTAAATGGTTTAACTAGTAAACCTTATATCGATCTCAGCCTACAAATGCTTGATCATTTTGGTTACAAAGTGACTCATGAGGATCATACCAAGTTTTTTATAAGCCCCATTAAGCAACCGGAAAAAGATATCGTATACCATACCGAAGGCGATTGGAGTGCAGCGTCTTTTATTTTAGTTGCAGGAGCACTTGCCGGGAATATTAAAGTTAAGGGGCTCGATATTTATTCGGCGCAGGCAGACCTGGCAATTATGGACGTGTTGCAACAAGCAGGCGCTAATATTCATGTTGAAGGAAACTGCGTTTTAATTGATAACACTAAAAAATTAATGGCTTTTAATTTTGATGCTACGGATAGCCCGGATCTTTTTCCTCCATTGGTAGCACTAGCTGCTTATTGCAATGGTGAATCGATTATCCGGGGAATTTCGCGGCTAATAGAAAAAGAAAGCAACCGCATTAATAGTTTGGTTGATGTATTTACAGTTCTTGGAGTAAGCATCACAGTTAAAGATGACAGCATGTTGATCATTGGAAGTGGCAATATCAAGGGCGGGAATGTTAGTTCACATCAGGACCATCGGATAGCAATGGCATCAGCAGTTGCAGCCCTTGCTTCAGGCACGGCAGTTACCATCAATGATGCAGAAGCGGTAAATAAATCATACCCTGATTTTTACGAACATTTGAAATTGCTTGGAGCCACAGTATCTTTACATGCATAACAGTTATTAAAACTAATTGGATGAACAGTATTGGAAGAATATTCCGGCTCACCATTTTCGGGGAATCTCATGGACCATCAGTTGGTATTATAATCGATGGTTGCCCTCCGGGCTTACCCTTAAGCATAGTCGATTTTAATGCAGATATAGAAAAGAGAAAAGGAGGTTTACAAAAAGGAACTACTCCGAGGGCTGAAGCCGATACACCTATCATATTATCCGGCTCGTTTAATGAACGAACAACAGGTTCACCACTCACAATTATTTTTGAGAATAATAATACACGAAGTGATGATTACAAGGAGCGACGCAATATCCCACGGCCCGGGCATGCTGATTTTGTAGCATCAAAAAAGTTTGGAGGTTTTGAAGATTACCGGGGCGGAGGCCACTTCAGTGGCAGGTTAACAGTTTGCCTGGTAGCTGCAGGAGTCATAGCAAAAAAGATACTTAGTGAATGTAGTGGCAGGGTAAGTTGCACTGCCTCTATTGTGGAAGCCGGTGGAGAAACTGATGTAGAAGCTGCAATACAAAAGGCAATAGACGGCCAGGATAGTATCGGTGGTATCATTGAATGTATTGTCGATGGATTACCGATCGGGTTAGGTGAGCCTTTCTTTGATTCAGCTGAATCATTGATAAGCCATGCAGTATTTGCAATACCTGCCATAAAGGGAATTGAATTTGGCGCAGGTTTCAAAGCTGCTAATATGAAAGGCAGCGAACATAATGATGCGCTGGAAAATGAAAGTGGTAAAACAATTACTAATAATGCAGGTGGGATAGTCGGGGGGCTAACGAACGGTAATCCCCTTGTTTTTCGGGTTGTAATAAAGCCTACTTCCTCCACACCAAAAGAACAACAAAGTTTAAATATTGAGAGCGGCTCGGTGGAAAATTTTACTGTGAAAGGCAGGCATGACCTGTGTATTGCTTTAAGGGTGCCAGTAGTATTAGAAGCAGTAACCGCATGTGTAATGGCGGACCTGTTTTTGATGCAGAACCTCTACGACAGGTAGAGTGATAAAAAAAAACTCCGGAATGGCTCCCGGAGCTTATATACAAAGATTATTTTATTTCACTAACATTACCGTTCCCTTGTCCTCGACGACATGACCTTTTTTATCCTTTCCTTTTACGATCCAAACATACGCACCAATTGGCTGTAATTTGCCTTTGTATCTACCATCCCATCCCTTAAGCCATTGGCTGGTTTCAAACATCAACTGTCCATAGCGGTTGAAAACACGGAACCAGTCTGTTTTCGCTATTCCCACAGGGATAGCACGGAAGACATCATTTAAGCCATCACCATTTGGTGAGAATGCGTTCGGTACATAATAATTCGGCCCTTCATATACCTTTACAAATATGGTGTCATAACCGATACAACCGGCCACGTCTGTTATAATTACTGCAAACAATTGATCATTGGTAAGCGTTGCCAATGGATCTTGTACAGTAGAAGAATTCAAAGGAAACGCAGGACTCCACAAGTAACTGGAACCACCACTAGCATGAAGCTGGTGAGGTACACCTAATATCGCTGTTGTATCATTACCGGCAAAAGCGGGCACAGGAGGTTGTACCGTAATAGCAACATCATCAGTTACAGAGAAATTACATCCATAGTTATCCGTTACAGTTAGTACATAGATCTGTACCGCTGCACCGGTTCCCGGATGTGCTATTGTTACAGCAACAGAATCATCATCAACAGATGAAGATGGCGACCAGGCAAAGTTAACTGAACCGGAAAGGTTTGTTGCACTTCCTCTTAAGATCGCAAATGTTTCATTACAAATTGCAGTATCAAGCCCTGCATTTGGTAATGGTTTACGCAGGACATTTATAATGATGGTATCTTCCCTGGAACATGTTCCCCAGCTTGCGTGCAGGATATATGAAGCTGTATCCAATGGTGTTGCGATAGCATTTGCAATATTTACATTGTTTATCGTAGACACCGGGGTAACGGTCGAGTCTAGCGGCCGCCAAAGGAAAACAGAAGTGGCTGCATTTGTTATCGGCTGGAAGGTAACTGAGCTTTCAGCACATATCGTTGTATCGTTTCCAATTGACAATGTCATTGCATCTACCAGCGCCACAGATGTTGAAGCATTGGCAATACATCCTTTAGAGTCTCTCACTAAAACATTAGGATAAGCCCCTACAGCAGGTGCAGTAATAATACCGGTAGGCTGATAGGTAGTTCCGTTATCAATTGAATACTGGTATGGAGGGGTTCCCCCGGAACCAGTAACTGTGATCACACCATCGTTACCACTGCAGGTTGATGGAGTAGTATTAACTGCAGCAGCGGTTAATAATGATGGTTCCAGAAGAGTGACAGTTGTATCCTTTGTACAACCAACATTGTCTTTGATCCTGAAAGTATACGTTCCGGTTATTAAATTATTAAATGTTCCCGTTGCCTGGTATGTGCTAAATGGACTTAAAGCATACTGGTAAGGCCCGACTCCGCCGGACGCATTCACCACAATTACCCCGTTTGCGTTACCATTACATAATGGCTCTGTTAACACAATGGTTGTAGCAAGTGGACTATTCGTAATAAGAACTGCATTTCCTGTACCGGTACAACCATTTGCATCAACAAAATCATAAGAATAATTTCCTGCAGAAAGATTTATGAATATTGGGGAGGTCTGTGTTACGGATCCCGCAGCTCCGGTCAATGTGAAGGACGCATAAGGTGTTGCTGCCTCTGGGCCCGGAACAATTGTAATACTGCCATCAACAATATTGGCGCAATCTGGTTGATCTAAAATTGTTGATGATGTCAGGAATGGACCTTGAGCTATAATGGGATCCACAGTTACTGTACCATTACAACCGCTTGCGGTGGTAAAAGTAATTGTATAGGTGCCCGGGGATAAATTTATAAAGACAGGGTTATTATTTTGAACAATATTTCCGGGATTCAAAGTAAATATATAGGGACCTGTTCCCCCCGGAATAACCGTGATCGTGCCATCGTTTACTGTTGGACATGATGTTGCTGTAACAGGACCGGTTGTTCCCGTGAGTATAGAACCTGCACCAACAATAATATTATTTGCCGTGCCTATACAACCAGTTGGTGTAGTAATGGTAACCGAATATGTACCAGGTGCCAATGCGGTGAATAGTGGATTTGGCTGAGTTACTGCTCCCGGATTCAAAGTATAGCTATAAGTTCCTGGTGTGCCCGGATTAACTGTTATACTGCCGTCATTTACACCTGAGCAAGATGTTGGTGTCGGTGTTCCCGAAACAGTAAGTCCGGCACCAGTTCCAACAATAATATTGTTCGCAATTCCCGAACATCCCGAAGGAGATAGAATAGTCACTGAATAATTACCGGCTGCAACGCCAATGAAGAGTGGATTATTTACCTGTACAATTGCGCCCGGGTTCAGCGTATAAGTATAATTTCCCGGCACAACCGGGTTAACGTTAATAGTTCCATCATTAACTCCTGCACATGATGTGGGAGAAGATGAACCGGAAACTATAAGGGATGAACCTGGTGAAACTATAATATTGCTTACAGTGCCGGCGCATCCTGAGTTAGCTGTAATTGTAACTGAATATGTTCCAGCAGCAACTCCTGTAAAGACAGGGTTTGGTTGCGAAATTGCACCAGGATTCAAAGTATAAGTATAAACACCCGGAGTTGCCGGATTCACTGTAATCACCCCATCACTTGCACCCAGGCAAGAGGTAGGCGCCGGTGTAGCGGTTACAAGCAGTGCGGCACCTGGACCAACAATAATATTGCTCGCAGTGCCTGTGCATCCGGAAGGGGCAGTAATAATAACGGTATAAGTCCCTGCCGCAACACCAGTGAAAACTGGGTTTGGCTGCGAAATGGCACCTGGGTTCAATGTATAGGTATATACTCCTGGGGTAAGTGGATTCACTGTAATTGTTCCATCGCTTGCACCAAGACAGGACGTAATGCCCGGTGTTGCAGTTACAGAAAGTGATGTTCCAGCCGAAACGCCCACAGTACGGGTTCCGGTGCAACCATTCGCATCTGTGATCACTATGCTGTGGTTTGGAAGTGCTGAAACATTTAAGAATGTTGTTGCAGTGGCTCCACTTTGAGTGGTTACCCCATCCAAAACAAATGTATAGGGACCATTGCCGCTGGTAGGCGTGATCGTTATTGTACCATCATTAACCCCGGCACAGGATGTTTGTGTAACTGCAACTGTAGAAGTAATGCCTGCTCCTGTTGCAGAAATGGTAATGGTTTTTATACCTGTACATCCATTACTCAGATCGGTAATTGTTACGGTATATGTACCATTTGTCAGGCCTGTATATACTCCTGTCGGTTGAGGAGTACCCGTTCCTAGAACATAAGTATAAGGCCCAACCCCGCTGGTAGCCGTAACAGTTAGACTGCCATTCAGAGCTCCGGGGCATGTTGGCGATGTAGTTGTACTGGTGGAATTAATTCCTGTTCCCTGCGCCACAACCATTCCGCTGGTGGTACCGGAGCAACCACCTGCATTCGCAAATGTGACTGAATATGTTCCGCCTGCAAGGCTGGTAAATGTAGCAGTTGAAATAACATTTGTTTGAACATATGGTCCACCGGGCCCTGTAAGCGTGAAGGTGTAAGGTCCTGCACTCGCACCAAGGTCCGGTGTTATTACAAGTGAACCATTATCGACTCCAGGACATGATGAGCCGGTAGGAACAAACGTTGCTGTAAGATTTGGAATATTTACTATTGTGGCTGTGGCCGGTCCTATACAACCCCCAGCTTCCGTAACGGTTATGGTATAGCTGCCGACACCCAATCCAGTGAATGTATGTGTGTTGGTTGGACTAATAAAAGGTGCGTATGGACCGCCTGGTCCAGTTATAGTAAAAGTATAAGGTCCCGAGCCACCACTTGCAGTGGCTGCAATAGTACCTGTAGCAAGTCCGCATGCGGTAGGTGTTTCTACCTTACTTACCGGTAAAGCAGCCTGCTTAATAAGGTTGATGGTATCAAGGCTAAAAATAGTTGCGCCAGGGGTTGGGTCATCAATTTTCTGGTAAGTTGTTTTAATCACATATAAACTAGCACCTGCTGCCGGGCAAATATTTGGGAATGATGCTTCGAAGGTATTTACATTTAATCGTGTAGTATCTCCAATTGCAACTACTGCCCCGGTCGCATCTAACAACTCCACCTTTCGGTAAAGTGTGGGCCCCTGGGAAGGAATAAAACGCCATGACTCATTCATGCCAATGCCACCCCATACAGGGTCGGAGGCCTTACGACCCGGAGCCATTATGCCTTTTGTTCTTGAACTGT
>JBDSDG010000247.1:0-4994 GCA_039920685.1 Ferruginibacter sp. | reverse complement strand
ATAGTCAAACTAGTATGGTCATTTACTTTTTTCTCAAGTAATGGATCTTCCAGTTTGGTTGCCAGGTGCTGCCGCCATCGGTGGTCGCTTCCCAAACCCAATCGAAAGACGCCGGCATAATATTGTAGTACACCATTCGCGAAACGATTTGTTTTCCATCGGGCATTTTTCGAGGTTGCGTTGACAAGGTCATTTTACCATCTTTGAATTCGCCTGTGAGGTGAATAAAAGCACCTTGATTGTCAACCCATGTTTGTTGCCAAAGCTTGCGTTGAGGACTATATACACTCCAGCTTTTACCGGAATAGCTGATCTTTGGGTTCTCAAAATTTTCCTGTAATGTACAGCCACCCATGATCTTTTGAATGGTATTTGTTGCCGTTAATGTGTCTGCCGTGAACGCATCCCAGGTTCCAGTCCAAAAATCGAATTGTGACGCTTCAGGCGCAGTACAAGGCTGAGGGTTGTTCTGGGCTTTTACCGAAAATGAAAGCACGGTCGCCAAAATAAAAATGTTGATTTGTTTCATTATGAGATATTTATTGATAAGTGATAAAGATAGAGTCATTGCTTTGCTATAGTCAACCGGTTGTAAAGGCAATTTTCCTTCTAAACTATACGCCGGTTCAACGTTTTTTACATTTTCCAAAGAGACCGCATTCAAGACGTGTAGAAACAATTAACTACATTTGCTACCATCGGAAAAACTAATATGTCCATTTTACACATCTTACAGGAAAATACGATCAAAAGTTTAGGCGAATTATACGAGCAATCCTTTTCCGAAAATGACTTCCAGGTTAGCCAGACAAAGCCTGAATTTGAAGGTGATTATACCATCGTATTATTCTCTCTGGTGAAGCGATTAAAGCTGTCGCCCGATGACATTGGCAAACAGCTTGCGGAAAACCTGGTTAAAAATTCAGGATATTTTACCGCATATAATATCATAAAAGGTTTTCTGAATCTTACAGTAAAGAATGAATATTGGCTGGAAGTGCTGGCGGGGAATCACAATGATATTTGTTTTGGCAAGCATCCAATGAATGGACAAAAAGTGATGGTTGAATATTCCTCACCCAATACTAATAAGCCGCTTCACCTGGGACATCTTCGCAATAACTTTCTTGGATGGTCTGTAGCAGAAATTTTAAAAGCTAATGGATGCGAAGTTTTTAAAAGCTGCATAGTTAACGACCGGGGTATACATATCTGCAAAAGCATGCTTGCATGGCAAATGTTTGGGAACGGACAAACACCCCACTCTACACAGACAAAGGGTGATCATTTCGTTGGAGAATATTATGTAAAGTTTAATGAAGAATATAAGAAACAAGTAAAAGAACTGGCCGATTCTGGTATGTCGGAAGCTGACGCAGAAAAGAAAGCGCCCATCATGATGGCCACACAGCAGATGCTTCAGGAATGGGAAAAAGGAAAGCCGGAGGTCATGGATCTCTGGAAAAAAATGAACGGATGGGTGTATGATGGTTTCGATGTTACCTATAAAACCATTGGAAGTGATTTTGATAAGACGTATTACGAAAGCAATACTTATTTGCTTGGTAAAAAGATCGTTGATGAAGGATTGAAAAAAAATGTTTTTGTAAAAGATGGTGACAATAGTGTTTGGATAGATCTTACAAATGAAGGGCTTGACCGAAAGATCGTTCAGCGTAAAGATGGCACGTCCGTTTATATTACCCAGGATATTGGCCTGGCTCAGCAAAAATATGAGGAATATAAAATTGACAAGAGCATCTATGTAATAGGCGACGAGCAAAATTACCACATGAAGGTCTTGAAGCTCATCGCAGAAAAACTAGCATTACCGAATGCGGAAAATATTTACCATTTAAGTTATGGTATGGTTGAGTTGCCTTCCGGTAAAATGAAAAGCAGGGAAGGTACGGTTGTTGATGCAGACGACCTTGTTGATGAAATGCTTGCAACATCAAAGCAGCATACGGAAGAACTTGGGAAAGTGAAGGATTTTAATGCCGGAGAACTGGAGACGTTGTATAAAACAATTGGATTGGGAGCCATGAAATTTTATTTGCTGCGGGTGGATCCAAAGAAAAAAATGATTTTCAACCCTGAAGAATCAATAGACTTTCATGGATATACCGGGCCATTTGTACAATATACATATGCAAGAATAAAAAGTATTTTGCGGAAAGAACCATTGTTACCGAATGCGTCAATTGACACTGACCTTTTGAAGCTGGAGAAAGAGATATTAGTAACACTGGAGCAATATCCAACAATGATCGCACAGGCTGCTAATGAATTGAATCCATCTGTTATTGCAAGCTATGTTTTTAATGTAGCCAAAATATTCAATTCATTTTATGCAGAACATTCAGTCGCGAATGCGGAAACAGAATTAAAAAAATATCTGCGTTTACAACTTGCCGTTATGACCGCGAATGTACTGAGCTCGGGAATGCAGTTATTGGGAATACAAGTGCCAGAGAGAATGTAGGAAACTTGATGCTGGATCCTGGCAAGTGAATTCCTAAGCTGAGCATTTAACAAGCCCGCACAGTAATAAAGAGAACACAAAAGTTTAAACAAATAAAGATGAGCGGTTTCTGGTATAATGACTATCCAGCATCAAGTACCTGGTATACCGTGTACCTAAATCTTTTAATGAAAAAAAATGAAAAAAAAAGTATCCAAGATCGGGGTATTATGCAGTGGCGGAGATAGTCCGGGTATGAATGCCTGTATCAGGGCAGTTGTGCGTACCGGCATTTATTATGGCCTGGAGGTATTCGGTGTTCTTCGTGGTTACAGTGGCATGGTAGAAGATGATATCATTAAGATGGAAAGCCGAAGTGTTGCAAATATCATCCAGCGTGGCGGCACAATTCTAAAAACAGCCCGCTGCAAGGAATTCTTTGAATATGAAGGAAGAAAAAAAGCATACGAGAACCTTAAGAAAAGAGGAATAGACGGGTTGGTAATTTTGGGAGGGGATGGCAGTTTTAGGGGAGCACAGACATTCAGCAATGAATTCGATATACCGTGTATTGGATTACCGGGTACAATTGATAAGGATATTGCAGGAACCGATTTTACTATTGGTTTTGATACTGCAGTGAATACCGCCGTGGAAGCAATTGATAAGATCCGTGATACTGCGGATGCACATGACCGTTTGTTCATCATCGAGGTTATGGGCCGTGATGCCGGTTATATCGCTTTACATAGTGGAATATCTACTGGTGCTGAAAATATCCTGATCCCTGAAAAGAAAACGGACATTGAAGGGCTCATACATTCATTGCAGGAGAAAGAGAGAAGAAAAAAGCTTGTAAACCTGATCGTTGTGGCGGAAGGTGATGAATTTGGAGGTAATGAGCTTTCTAAACTGATCAAAGAGCGTATGCCCCTGTTGGAAACAAGGGTTTGTATTTTGGGGCATATACAAAGAGGAGGTTCTCCAACATGCTTTGACAGGCTAATTGCAAGCCGCATGGGTTATTCCGCAGTTGAATGCTTGATGGAAGGGCGTCACAATGTTTTTGTCGGAATTGTAAATAATAAAATGCATTATATTCCTTTGAATGAAGCAGTAAAAAAGAAACAGCGGATAAGTGAGGAATGGATGAAGATCGTGAAGATACTGGCGACGTAGGGATAGCAGATGTGGGATCTGAGATGCGGGATCCGGGATACGGGATCCGGGAAGATTCTTGATACTAGTTACTCATTATAGTTCTGCATAAGACGATGGGTTTGTCAATAAAAGTTTTGAAAAATATTATAAAATTTAAACTGAATGTCATATCCCGTATCCCGTATCCGGTATCAAATTAATCCCATGAAACCGAATGAACTTTCTGGTATCTGGTATCAACAGTAGGAAAAAACAAATTAAATAGAGGAACGACCATGAGCAAGAACATAAGCAAATACCTGCACCGGCAGATGGACAAAGAAGCAGGTAAGGAACATGCACAAAAACGTACAAAGATAGTTGCAACGGTTGGCCCTTCCTGTGATACTTACAATGGTTTACTTGACCTGGTCAAGGCAGGCGTTAATGTTTTCCGGCTGAATTTTTCACATGGCACTCATGAAGACAAAAAACAGGTTATCGATAATATCTGGAAGATCATTAAATCTGAACCATATAATATTTCAATACTGGCTGATTTGCAGGGACCAAAGCTCCGTGTAGGTGAACTCGAGAATGGCAAAATAGAATTAAAGCCAGGAATGGAATTTATTTTTACCACGGAAAAAATGGTAGGTACTTCCGAAAAGATCTATGTGTCTTATCCAAATCTCAGCACGGATGTAAAACCAGGTGAGCGCATATTTTTGGATGATGGCAAGATGGAATTAATGGTTCAAAAGATCGTAAACCCAAAAGAGATACTGGTAAGTGTTACTCTTGGTGGAATGCTATTGCCAAAGAAAGGTGTAAATCTTCCTGACAGTGAATTGACCATGGCATCCCTCACTGAAAAAGACCTGCAGGACCTAAAATTTATTTTTACGCAGAGAATTGATTGGCTGGCACTTTCATTTGTAAGAAAGGCGATCGATATCATAGAATTGAAGAAGATCATTCGGGATAATAACAGCAGGCTAAAAGTTATTGCTAAGATCGAAATGCCTGAAGCATTAAAAAATTTACGGGATATAATTGTTGAAAGCGATGGCATTATGGTTGCTCGCGGAGACCTTGGTGTTGAGATACCCGTAGAGCAGGTACCAATGATGCAGAAAGATATCATCCGAAAATGCATGCACAGGGCAAAACCGGTTATCGTTGCAACGCAAATGATGGAAAGCATGATAGACCGCACCAAACCTAACAGGAGTGAGGTAAGTGATGTAGCCAATGCGGTTTTAGAAGGTGCTGACGCTGTGATGCTTAGTGGTGAAACGGCGACCGGGCAATACCCAACATTGGTAGTTCAGACAATGAGTAAGATCATTTTAGAAGTTGAAAAAACAGTGTATGATTATAATAAAGA